>NZ_JDTH01000010.1 GCF_000710615.1 Haladaptatus cibarius D43
CGGGTCATTTATCCGAGCATTAATGGCTAGAGCTTATGTAGTTATACTCAAAAGTACAATCATTGCCACTGAAATTACCACAAACAGCATGGGAGGTGATGTGTGAAGATGCGCTTATTGGTTGACTTGGTTGCACAAGCTGACGCTGCACCAGATACGAACTATCACGATAAGATTCGCGGTCGAATATGGCGTTCCCTCCGAGGAACGAAGTTCGATGATGAACACGGGAACGGTAAACCACTCGGGTTTTCATACTCGAATATCTTCCCCTGGGGGTCGATGACAGCAGGAGATAAACGCCAGTTCCTCCTCGCGTCGACCCGGGAGGATCTTCTCGCGGCAATCGCGAAGGATTTCCGCGACAACAGGGAGTTCAACATTGGCGACCGACCCTTCGAGATTGAAGACTTGCGGGCACTCGATGTCGATGTCGGCGAACCGGGAACACGAGGTGTTATCGAGACCGCAACCGGTGTCGTTGTCCGGTTGTATGATCACCACCGCGAAGAGTACGGTATCGACGGCGAAGGTCACGACGGAACGCCGACGTACTGGCAACCCGAACACACGATCGAACCGTTCCGAGACGCAATCGTCGATAATCTCCAAGAGAAACACGACCGCTTTGCGCCGGAATATCGTCCCGGCCCCGCGGAGGTCGATGGCTCATTGTTCGAGGGCTATGACTTCCTCAAGACATACGCACTTCCGGTAACGGTTACGACGGGAACAGAAATCGAGATAGTGGTGAGCAAATGGCGATTCGATTATCGCGTGCGTAATGACACACACAGACATCATCTCAATCTGGCGCTCAACACCGGTATCGGCGGTCGGAACGGTCTTGGATTCGGATTCGTAAACATCGTCGAGAAAACGACGCCGGACAGAAGCGAATTGGAGGGAGAGAATGCTTTCGCCTGAGGAGTTCGAAAAGC
The DNA here is from genome assembly GCF_000710615.1 of Haladaptatus cibarius D43. Lineage (NCBI taxonomy): Archaea > Methanobacteriati > Methanobacteriota > Halobacteria > Halobacteriales > Haladaptataceae > Haladaptatus > Haladaptatus cibarius. Next base: position 942 of record NZ_JDTH01000010.1, read on the forward strand.
AGTATCCCGAAAACGAACTGGCCGAAGAACTCCCCGACAAGCCGATTTCCTCGCTTCGGGACATCCAGTACCTGTACGGTAAGCTTTACACCCTCGCAACCGCAGGTGGCGGGAAGTACGCGTCCTATCTCACCCCGGATTCGGCTCGCGATTTCGTGGACGAAGAAGATAGTCTCGTCGTCGTCCGAATCGACGTCTCGGGAGACGAACCGCGATTGGAAACCAGCGACCGGCGTGGCCCCGTGTGGATTACGAAGTACACGAAAGAGCTAATCCCGAAGGTTGCACACTGTAAATACCCCGCGGCACGGGGTATCGACCACAGTGTCTCCCATCAGGCGGGCAAGAACAGCGACCCAGAAAAGCTCGCCCGATACGCGACGGAACGACTGACGAAATGGGCGACGGACGACGTGGTACAGTCGGTTGCCGACGAGCACGAAGATGGCTGGATTATCGACGCACTCGCCGACCTCGGAGCGGACGAATCAGTTCTCGACACCATCGAGGAGAGCGTTACCACGCAACTCGAAGGCTCGACTTCGGCACTGTTGACGGTACAGGTAAAAACAGAACCTGACGGTGAATACCAGTGGCCGGGCGACGCCGACCTCGACGTGTTCATGGCCGGAATGCGCCGTCGAAAACTGTCAAAACTAGTCTCGAAGGGACAGGCGTCTGATTCGTCGGGCGAAGCGACCGACCTCGTGACTGGTGACCGAACTCGAACCGTGGGAACAGCGGAAGACCCGCTGAACTACTTCCTCGGCAAACAACTGGAGAAATTCCCCGGACTCGACCCAAATGAAGCGTGGCGAACGCATCCGATTTCGGAGGACGCTGCGATTACGCTCATGAACGCAGAGACGTTTGTTGACGCTTGTACGTACCGAACATTCGGCGCGAACGTCTACTACCTGCCATACTTCTTCGGTACTCCGAAACCAGAGAAGACGTACTCTCTGTACGGAATGTTGTACGATGTCGCAACTGCAAGCGATACATCGGAACGCCTCACACCCGTTGAGCACGTCTATCGAAAGCGAGAGACCGAACCTATCGAAGACCGACTTCGATTCTACATCTCGGCGATAATGCCGCATCAGATGTCGCGGTACGACGTGTTCGGTGAAACGATGAATGGTCTGATTCAGTACCCGGCTAGCCTTCAAAGTGCACACCGAACGATACTGAAAACGACAGTATTCCGCGATAGCAGGGAGCGAACCGCCGCACTACCCACCCACGAGAATTGGTCACTGCTCGTTGGAGAAGACTTTCTCGGAACAGTCGCCTCAGGATGGTACTTCTTACAGACTTTTCCTGAAGGAGACGACGACACGCATGCGAGTGCGGACGACCGTCGAATTCAGGCACTCGTGGCCGTCCTTTCCGGAGAGGCAATACCCGTCTCGATGCTCTTAGAAGCGTATGTAGAGCGGATTATCGATGAGAGCCGAGACGACGAAAACGGATTTCCCGGCCTTCGAGTCGCCGCTCAGTACGCGCAGCTCTGTGCGCTCGCACACGCCGACCACGATTTCCTCGAAGTCAGAGACGAGAACGACACACTACAGCAGATTACGAACCCACCAACCTACAAATCACGAACTATGAAATCAGGACGAGAAATAGCCATTCCAGACGGCGGATTCGCTGGAGAAGAGAAAATAGAAACGTTCATCGAAGACACACCTGCGCTTGCCGAGAACGACGAGCGATGTGCCTCGTTCCTCCTCGGCGCGCTCGTCGGCGCTGTCGGTAACTATCAGGAGTACGTACAAGAGCGTTCGACGACACTCGTTGACCAATTCCCGGTAAAAGCAGTCACCCGAAACCGCGTAAAGAAAGTCGCAGAGGATGCCATCGAGAAGGCCGTTACGTACACGCGCCAAGAAAAAAAGGAGGGGAGAGTCTATCCCGGAACGAAATTCGACTACATCGTCGAACGGCTCCGAAAGACCATCATCCAACCCGACCCCGACGACTGGACTATCGACACGGACGATCTCCGGTTCTACTACGCTCTTGGCGTCACCTACGGCATGAACGACCGGCCAGTCAAGACGAACGGTGCAGATAAGTAACCCGAAACAACCCAAACATACCAATGACAAACGACACAAACTCCGTCGAGAACCGCTCCGAAATCGTCTTCCTGTACGACGCCGTGGATGCGAATCCGAACGGAAACCCATTGAGCGGCGCGAATCGGCCACGAATCGACCCGCAAACGCGACAGGCAATCGTCACCGACGTTCGGTTCAAACGCTACCTTCGCGACCAATTAGATGACGACGGTCACGGAGTGTATATCCGAAACGTCCACGAAGACGGTCAGCAAGCGACGCGCGAAGACCTCCTCAAAGCAAGATTGAAAGAGGTCGATTTGGACGAGACGGACGATGAAGACCTCGCAGACGAGGTCTTCGGGACGTTCCTCGACAATAGTTCCGACGTTCGGTACTTCGGTGCGACGATGAGCGTCGATACCGACCACGAGTACGCAAAGCACCTTCCCAACCACTTTACCGGCCCCGTCCAGTTTTCCCCCGGGAAGTCGATACACGCTGTCACCGAGAACGAGGAGTACGACAGCCTCACGAGCGTCATCGCAACACAAGACGACAAGGCCCAAGGTGGATTCGACTTGGACGACCACCGCATCCAGTACGGACTCATTCGATTCCACGGCCTCGTAGACGAACACGGCGCTGAAGACACGAACCTCACGACCGAAGATATTGAACGACTGGACACGCTTTGTTGGCGTGCAATCAAGAACCAGACTATCAGCCGAAGCAAAGTCGGACAGGAACCGCGTCTTTACCTGCGCGTCGAGTACGACACCGACAGTTTCCATCTCGGCGGTCTGGACAAAGACCTCGAACTTGACGGTGACCGAACGAAACCGGACGACGAACTTCGAAACGTTCGCGACCTCACCCTCTCGGTCGATGCACTCATCAGTCGCCTCGAAAAGAACGCGAACCGTATCGAGAGAATCCACGTCGTCGCAAGCGATGTTCTCCCCGTTTCGTACGGCGACGAAGTCGGTGACGCCGAACTTCTTTACGAAGCACTCGAAGATGCGCTCGGTACGGAATCGGTTCGCGTCGTGGACGTGTACGAAGAACACCTGGCAACCCTTCCCTGACCGTGACACAGGATACACTCTCCGCGTGGGACGATCTCCCATCGGACAGCGATAGCGTTCCACCCCGATGTCTCTCGGTTACAGTTCGTGGGCCGTGGGGACACTTTCGGCGTATCGAGGGGAACATCGTCAAGCAAACCTATCGTATTATTCCTCGGACAACAGTTGCAGGTTTGCTCGCCGCCGTCCTCGGAATCGGTCGAGACGACTACTACGACCTGTTCGCACCGGAGGAGTCGGCAATCGCCATCGAACCCATCGAACCACTTCGAACGGTGAACATGCCGATGAACACACTGTCCACCGCAAACGAGGCGATGCAGTCGCTGAACTCGCGTGGAAAGGTGAGCGTGAAGCTTCCCGACCCAACTAAGCTTCGCCAGCAACACAACTACGAAGTGCTCGTTGACCCCGCCTATCGACTCTACGTCTGGTTCGCGAACGACGACCGTTTCGGGGAGCTAGCGGCGATGTTGGAGGATGGTCGGTCACACTACGTGCCGAGTTTGGGACTCTCGGAACACCTTGCAGAACTCGATTACCACGGCATCAGTGAAGTCGAAACAGGGCCGACGGAAGGACTCGTTTCGGTCGATTCGGCGGTGCCAAACGCGGTCGAGCGAGTGATTCCCGAGAAGGAAGCGCGGTGCCAAGTCGAAGAATCACCCGCGTTCATGACCGCCGACGCAGGTGGTCGAACCACAACCGGTTTCACCAGCTATGCGTACAACCCCGACGCTGGCCCGCTGACGGTTCGAAATCCCGAAACAGCCATCGTTGACGGGAAGACGGTGATGTTCGTCTAATATGTCGTCCGAGTACGAAGAGCGATACTCGCACCCCGAAGAGGATGAAAAATCGGCAGTCTATCTCATCGACCATCTCCAAGACGTTCGGAACCGAGTTGAGTGGGCTGTTCCGGAAGACGCCGTAACACCGGATGGAGAGTCGCTCGTGGACGTTATGAAGAAACTCGCACTCGTCCACGATTTCGGGAAGGCAACGACGTATTTTCAGCAGCACATCGATGTCCTGCCCGGAAAACCAGACTTTCGGCAATTTCGGTATCACGCACCAATCGGTGCATTCGCGGCATACTACGTTCTCAAAGAGACAGGACATTCGGTACAGACGTGTCTGGCCGGATTCGTTGCGGTAGCGAAACATCACGGTCGACTTCCGGCGGTTACGGAGTACATTTTCGACCGAACAAAAGATGTATTCGAGAATCGGGATGAAAATAGTGAGTCCGAAGTTCTCGACCCAATCGAGATACAGGTAAACGACATCCATAAAAACGCGCCTCGGCTCGCAGAATACGTTTTTGTAGAAGCAACTGGGAAAGAAGATTCATGGTTGAAGTTTGCGAAAGCGTGTGTTAATGAAAACTCACTGTTTGAAGAGGTCGCTCATCACGTCTCGAAAAACGGAGACCGGGCTTTCACGAATCCCGAATTTCTCTCAGACGAGTTCTACGGACTCGTTCTGGAGTGCTGGGGGTCGCTGGTTCTCGCGGACAAGACGAGTGCCGCAGGTGCGCCGGAAACAAAATCGGTGTACGAGCCGGAAACCCCAGAAATGGAATCACTCGACAGCTACATCGAAGAAATCGAAGTTCGCTCGAATGCCGACAAGAACGGGAGTCGAACGGAACTGCTCAACTACTATCGCTCTACAGCCCGCGAAGACATACTCGGGAGCGTTTCCGAATTTGTCGAGAGTGATTCAGATATTGCGACGATTACCCTGCCAACCGGGATGGGTAAGACACTTAGTGGATTGAGCGCCGCACTCGCAATTCGTGACGCCACGGACGGCGACCGAGTAATCTACGCACTGCCGTTTACGAGCATCATCGATCAAGTCGCAGAAGAGGCCAGAGAGGTGTTTCCCACAGACGGAGTGGACGGGCTCCTCACAGTCCACCACCACCTCGCTGACACTCGATTTGCTCCGAAAAACGATGTAGACGAAAATAACGAGTACGATTCAGCCGATCTGAACGACGACATTGCAGGAATGCTCGGCGAGAGTTGGCGCGGGGGACTCACCGTAACGACGTTCGTGCAGCTGTTTGAAAGTCTTGCGGGCCCACGAAACACCCAATCGATGAAGCTCTCGGCGCTTCGTGGTAGCGTCGTCGTCCTCGACGAACCCCAGTCGCTTCCACTCGACTGGTGGAAACTCGTCCCACGACTGGTCGAAGTGCTCACCGAGCAGTACGGTGCAACCGTGATTGCGATGACCGCAACTCAGCCGGAGTTGTTTGAGAAGGAGATGTCGCTCGTCAGCGACGTAGATCAGTATTTTTCGGTTGCCGAGCGCGTTCGATACCGGCTTCACGATTCAGTTGAGCGGTTTCTTGCCGGAGGTGAGACGCCACTCGGCTACGAACGTGCGGCCTGCGAACTCACAGACAAGGTTCGAGATGGAACATCGACCCTCGCAATCTGTAACACTATCGACAGCGCGCGTTGCTTGACAGAGACAGTTACCGACCGCATCGAGACGGTAGACATCGCAGAAGAGTACCTCAACGCTCTCGAAGCGGACGTGTCGAATCCAATCGCGCAAACCGTTTTGCGAGTGTGGACTTCGAATGGGCGTCCCTTCGTTCATCTCTCTACTCGGCTTCGGCCAACGGATCGGTTAGCTCTCATTCGCATCGTCAAAATGCTTCGTGAGAAAGGGGTGCAAGTCGTCGCAGTAACCACGCAACTCGTCGAGGCTGGCGTTGACCTCAGCTTCGAAGCGGTCTACCGCGACCTCGCACCAGTTGATAGCATCGTTCAGGCCGCTGGTCGGTGTAACCGGTCGTTTGAACAGGAGTACGGCGATGTTACGGTCTGGTGGCTAGCAGAGCCAGACGAGCAAGAATCCACGCCAGCAGTTGCCGTCTACGACAAGGGTGGAGAAACGCTGCTCCCGGTCACTGCTGCAGCACTCGAAGAAGTGAGGGATGGCGGCCAGTTGACGGAAACAGACGTTTCTCGGAGAACGGTAAAAAGCTATTATGAGCGCCTGCACCACGACAAGGATGTTGGTCGGGCAGAGTATGCAGAGTACGTCGATACCGCCGATGCGGAAGCACTCGGTCAACTCTCACTTATTGATACCAATCGGAGTATCGACGTAATCGTTTGTCTCTCGAAAGACGACGAAGACCTCGTAGACGAACTTGAAAAAGCGTACAACGACTATGACTTCAACCGAGTCAAGGAGTTAGTCGACGAGACGAAACCGCTTCGCGTTTCGATTCCGATTTATGACGATGATTCGAACGAATCTGAGCAAGTCACCAACCTCCCGCCGCTTGGAGGCCGAGAGGAGGAAAACGACGTTCGTGTACTTCGGCCGGGAACCTACCAGTTCGAAGAGTACTTCGACGCAACCACCGGATTTGTCGTCCTCGACCCGAGCGTGGAGGACAGGTTCCTATGACCGACTCCGACCCCGTTGACTTGCTTCTCCAAACTGCTCGGGACGAAGCAGGGCCGGAAGAGTTCCGAGTGACTGGCGTGATGATGCAGTACTACGTCGTCTGTAAACGGGAGCTCTGGTTTCACAGTCGCCACGTTGAGATCGACCGCGGTAACGCGGCAGTCGTTCGCGGGACACACGTTGACGAGACTGCGTATGCGGACAAGCGCAAACACGTTTCGATTGATGGTACCATCGCCATCGACGTGTTGGACGATGGACGTGTGATGGAAGTCAAACCGTCGTCGTCGCTCGTCGAACCTGCAAAACTACAGTTACTCTACTATCTCTGGTACCTGAAGCACGTCGTCGGTGTAGAAAAGTCGGGCGTCCTTGCCCATCCAACCGAGCGAAAACGAGAAGGTGTAGAACTCGGTGAAGAGGAATCGGAACAGGTTGAAGATGCGATTCGTGGCGTGTACAATGTCGTCACGAGCGATTCACCACCACCGGCAACCGAGAAACCAGTCTGTGAATCGTGCGCGTACCACGATTTCTGTTGGAGTTGTTAATATGGATAGAAATTACCACGTATTCAGCGATGGGCGTCTTGAACGGCACAACGACACTGTACGACTCGTCACGCTTGATGATGAGAAAAAATTCCTTCCGATTGAGAAGGCAGAGGCCGTCTACCTTCACGGGCAGATCGACTACAACACGCGACTCGTCTCATTTCTCAATAAACACGGTGTCGCTCTCCACATCTTTGGCTGGAACGACTACTACGCAGGCTCGGTCATGCCAAAGCGGGGGCAAACCTCCGGAACAACGCTAGTCGAGCAGGTTCGCGCATATGACGACCTGGAACACCGCGTTGACTTAGCGCGGAAATTCGTCGCTGGAAGTATCCACAATATGCGAACAAACGTCTCGTACTACAACACGCGCGGTCACGACTTCGAGAGTGTTCTCACCACGCTCGAAGAGACACGCGACCGGCTTGAGGAGACGACCGACGTAGCGGAGACAATGGGTGTCGAAGCAACGGCGCGTCGTGCCTACTATTCGACGTTCGATGATATCCTTCCCACTGGATTTGTGTTCGACGGCCGCCGCTACAACCCGCCAGACAATGAGACGAATAGCCTCATCTCGTTTGGAAATTCCCTCGTCTATGCGAACATTATCTCGGCTATTCGTGCAACGGCGCTCGACCCCGCGGTGAGCTATCTTCACGAACCCGGCGAGCGACGGTACTCACTTGCTCTCGATATCGCGGATCTATTTAAGCCCCTTCTCGCTGACCGGGTTATCTTCCGACTTCTCAATCGAAATCAGCTCACGACAGACGATTTCGAAACCGACCTCAATTCGTGTTTGCTGAACGAACGGGGTCGGGAAACGTTCTCAAAAGAGTTCGAAGAGTCGTTGGAAGAGACGGTCGAACATCCACAGCTCAATCGGAAGGTGAGCTACCAGTATCTCCTTCGCTTAGAAGCGTACAAACTCAAGAAGCACTTGCTCACAGGGGAAGAGTACGTGCCGTTCAAACGGTGGTGGTGACATGGTCTACGTCATCGTCGTCTACGATATGCAGGCAGATCGAACACGTCTCATGCTCAATTTCCTTCGGAAGTATCTCACGCATGTCCAGAATTCTGTTTTTGAAGGAGATATTACGGAAGGCGATCTCGAAACTATTCAGAATAAGACGCGTGAGACACTCAAGGCCGACGAATCGGCGATTATCTATCGAATGAGTTCGGAGAAGTACGTTGACCGAACAGTCGTCGGTGAGGATCCCACCGATGATGCACGATTTCTCTAAATTTCCGTCGACCCCCCGGGGGTTTGGGGGTTACTGAGGGTCGACGGAAACACCCAAGTGTGAATGGCTTCAAGAGCGACTGAGTGCCCAGAAACGGGTATGGTTACAGACGAACCGTAGTCGGGTTGAAGCCATCGGCGTCCGTGAGCGTGATGTCCGTCTCGTGGAAGTTACAGACGAACCGTAGTCGGGTTGAAGCCCCAACTACCGGAGTGGTAGTTTTCTAGCGAAACGGTTACAGACGAACCGTAGTCGGGTTGAAGCTGGTTCATTGCGCTGATGGCGATGGTCGGTGGATGCGTTACAGACGAACCGTAGTCGGGTTGAAGCAGCATACCCGAGTCACTGAAACATCGCTTGGACGTGGTTACAGACGAACCGTAGTCGGGTTGAAGCCGGCGCTGGCGTCGGACAGCCCCCGCTCTGGGCGTGTTACAGACGAACCGTAGTCGGGTTGAAGCCTCCCGACGAGCAGTTCGAAAGCGCGCCCGGACTGTTACAGACGAACCGTAGTCGGGTTGAAGCGTAGATCGGGAGGAAAAGGCGGGCGTGTCGCCTGCGGTTACAGACGAACCGTAGTCGGGTTGAAGCGATGCCAAGGCTGGCAACGAAGGTGATCAGGATCACGGTTACAGACGAACCGTAGTCGGGTTGAAGCCACATCAACGGTGCCGAACTCGTCTTTGTCACGCCGGTTACAGACGAACCGTAGTCGGGTTGAAGCTACCGATAACGTATGCTGTTGGAGTAAGTGTATTCCGTTACAGACGAACCGTAGTCGGGTTGAAGCTCTGGATTGTCGCGGCGATGTGCCACCTGCTCGGGGTTACAGACGAACCGTAGTCGGGTTGAAGCTCAGGCTCACTCGTGCTGATGACCCGTCCCCGCTGGTTACAGACGAACCGTAGTCGGGTTGAAGCTCCGTGAGACCATCAGTCGATGGCCCGGCCGAGGGCGTTACAGACGAACCGTAGTCGGGTTGAAGTTGAGTTTTTTGTCCCCATGTTGGATTTGCGACGACTGTCCTAGCTTTCGGCTTGGATGTACCGCTCAGTGGATAGAGGTCGGCGGTGATACCGATGTTGAGATAACAGCTCCTGCGAAGATCATCGTCGAAGCAAAAAGTCGAGGGAGTTCAATTGGTGTTCGGAGTCTTAAAGCAACTCGAATCGAAGGCCACAGAGATAGTCGTAGAGCAGATCACACAATTGTCGTGTGCCCTCACTTCCCACTCAGGGAATTACTCGTTAGTTCATATAGAAAATATAAATAATTAGGATAAGTATTTTTATTTATATTTATGAAAATTACTATTAATATATTATCCATCACAAATTTCCTCAACAACAAGTTCGTAGACCTTTGGGAAGTTTGCCTCAAGGAAATCAATATCATCACTGAGTCGTTTTTTGATGCGGTTTCTGACAGTTGATTCGACTTTGTACCGATAGTTATCAGAAACATCAGCGTTACCTCCGATAATTTCTCTTTCTCGGTCAGTGAGGAGAGCACGGCCTTCGTCGCTCATGTTTGGTGGTGTTTCGTCTGCTCTCATATATTCCTCCGTATTGTAGGTGGATTCACCCCTACAAACACCTTACTCTTGGAAGTATATACTCTATGAAGTAATCATTAAGAGGTTAGAGGATACTCTATAAAGTAAGAAGCGTGGATTCTGGTACAGAAACCAGACGGCGCTGGAGACGCCGCCCGCGCTTCTGCGCTCACAGAAGCATGACTAGCAATACCCCTGCCGTAGAAAAACGCATCGACTACCAACCACCATTTTTCCGAGGACACCACTAATGGCGTCCTCCGACGAGAAACCCAACGGCGGGCTGCTCTCCCTCGAGGCCCAATTCGGCGAAAAAGTCTTCGAACCCGTCAAGCGCCTCGAACCCACACCCGAAACCGCCACTCAAGACCCAGACCAACCCACGCCCGACACCGACGAGGCGATCACTCGCGCGTACCTCGTCGAACTCCGCGTGGGCTTTCAAACCCGAACCAAAACCACCAGCCAAGCGCCCTCCCTGTACTGCATCTACGCCACGCCGGACTGCCAACGTTTCTTCGAACGTCGCCTCCACATCGACTATGACGAGGGCGGCTTCCAGATTCCCGAGGACACCGACACCTACCGCTCGGTCGCCACCACCAAAACGGGCAATCCGAACCTCCCCTCGACACCACCGGGCGAAACCCACGCAGAAACCCGCACCCACTACCAGTCCATCCTCGAACGGTGCTACGGGATCGACGCCACCACCCACACCACCACAACTGAGGTGCGCGCGTAGATGCACCCCACCGAACGCCCTTTCCAGAGAGCGCTAGCTGTCGGCACACAACCTCACGACAATTCGTTCGTGAGACAGAATGCATTCCTATCAGAATTAGCACTTATATGCGTAAAGTATATCCACCTAGTCGCGAAGCTGCAACCAAGGCGTACGAGCCTGAATCGCCAGCGGGCGTATCCTTATCGACCACGACGCAGCCACGACGTACCGCACTCCACGAGCACCAGCCACCGGCAACGCCACACTTGGTTCCCACCCATGAAACTCACACCACGGAACCCCAGTAAGCGACGACGACTCCAGCCCGACCTCACTCCTGAACACACGACCCTCACCACACCTGACGAGGACCCAGACAACTGGAGGCGAGCGTAATGGCCCACCACGATTGTGAGCCACCGCGCAAACCAACACAGGACACCGACCACGAGTGGTCACCAGACGACGAAATCACGGCAGCCGAAATCGAAGAAACATTCGATCAGTGCCCCCACTGTGGCACGTACATCGTTCAATGCGATGGGTCACACTCCTGCATTCCAGCCGACTACCAGCCCCATGCAGACGAGCCGGAACGTCGCCGTCGCATTGAGGCCAGCCCCTTCCCTGACGACGAGGAGGTGCTCGTCCTCGATCAGCCGACGAGCAGGGCCTACGCCTACCACGAACCCAACAACGAGAACAAACCACTCTGTTGGCCCCACACTGACGGCACATTTGCCACCCTCTCACGAGCAGCAGCACACGACCAACTCCAATCGCCCTGCCAGCGCTGTGAGCGCATTCGGCAAAAACGGGAGGCAGACCAATGACCGACCGAGAGACGGTTCTCGGACTCGCGTGCACGGATCCAATCCAAATCCGTACCAAGCATCGCACGTTGACGGGCATCGTCTATCAGTGTGAGTACCATGAACCCGAACTCACCTGCCGCGGCCCCGAGCCCGGTGAGCACGTGCTGTACGTTGCGACACCGACCCACGATCTCTACCGCCTGCAGTACCGTTACTACGACGAGATCGAGCACACCGAGGCCACACTCGAACACTACGATCTCTCACCGAGTGGGCGCTACACCTGGCTTCGGACGGGTGCCCGTGTCGAGTGCATCACCAACCCGAGAGGAGGTGAGCAAGCATGAGTACCCACGAGCATTCAATCGTGCCGAAGCCACTGAACCCACGTGATCCGGAAACACTTACCCGACGCCTCTCGCCAGGTGACCACGTTCGTATCACGACGACCGACCTGCCGCGAACGATCTGCACGGTCAGTGAGACGAACCCACCGACGAGCCACGCACCGCAACTCGTCCTGACGGCACCGCCGATCACCACGACTGCACAGAACGACGTCCAGCAAGCCACCTTCCACTGCACTGCCAGCCACTCCAATTCGCCCATGACTGTTCTCGAGTACACCCACACCGCTAGCGACACGACTGCCCGCTGTATCGGTTCGCTCACCACGATTGCTCACCTCCCGCGGCTCTCAAACCAGGAGACGACACTGCGGCCACAGTGGAGGTGTCTCGCGATGAGTAACACCACCGCTTCCGGAGTATCCAGTACCCTCGATGCAGACGATATCTCGGCCGGTAAACTCGCCAAACACGTCCAGTTGCTCACCGACCGAATCGACGACCTTGAACAAGAAGTTGCCATGAAAGACGAACGAATTGATGATCTCGAACACCGGGTTGAGGAACTCGAAGACTATCGCACAGAGGCGGCGAAAGAACGTGCCCAAGATCGACAAAAGCTCAGTCGTCTCGAAGAGACGACCGAGACTATACAGACAGATGTCGACGACCTCGCCGAAGCTGAAGAGAAGAACAGTCGCGTACGGGCGTCGGTCTCGCGGCTAATCAATCTCGTGCGCGATTACGAGACCGAAGAGAGTGTTGACGACGATTCGCCGAATCTCGTTGCGGAAGCGTCGAATGCCGGTCGACAACTCTTCGAGACAGTGCAGCGTTCAGAACAGAACACTGAACTCGTCAACTTCCGCGAGAAGCGTGCCGAGAGTCAGCAAGTCGAGGACAAGTATCTCAACGTGCTCGAGCACGCCAAGAACGTCGCCAAGACGAACGACGTGATGGTTGCACGGTTAGGCTATCGGGAAGTCGCGACCCACTACGGCTGTGCGTACAAGAACGACGGCTATCGCGTCATGGAGGAAATGGCCGAACGTGTCCCCGGTGTGACCTACAAAGAGTCACGGACGCTGTGTGTAGACGACGCGATGGGTGTCGGTAGTCACCACATCGAGATCGCGTTCGCACATCCCGATTTAGCCGGATGGATGCGCGCCCACGAAGCCAACGCGGAACGAAACGGAGGGCGCTAATTATAGCGTTGTAATCACGGGGTTCGAAGAACCCCCACTCGGGCGGCACCACCATACGAGATTCACACCGCGTTGTCGGTGACACATGGTGGTAGTAATCGGTTGGTTACGGTGGAGTGCGTCTTTTTCTGCGTCTTTTTCTGCGAAACAGAGGGGGTCGCGTTCGCGATCCCCCTCTATTACAACGGTATAATCGACTACCATGAGAACGACAAATGACAACAATGTAGCGAAGTATCGAGGACAAAATCTTCGCCCTAATGCGTTTCTCTGAACCGATTTTCGAAGCCACTTCTCCACTCGGCTGCCATTACCTCGCCCTCAAACGCTGCTAACAGCTTTCACAGGAAACGATTGACTGCTATCCCGTCCACGAGTACCATAGCATATAGAAACCATTTATATCGACGTAGTTTGCTCCGAGCTAATACCTTACATGACCACTACATCCATATCAGATGATGGCAACCAATGCTCTTTCAGTAGAAAACACGCGCGACATTGAATCATTTGTGAGTGAATGGGTTCGTGACGAAGGTGTTCCTGGTGTAAGTGTAGCGATTGTCGACGACACGGATTGTCTCTATACCGATGGGTTTGGGGCACGTAACCTAGAAACAAACGCACCAGCGACGCCAGAGACGCTCTATGGCATCGGCTCTTGCACCAAGTCAATTACCACTGTAGCGATTTTACAACTCGCTGAAGACAGCCAGCTCACACTTGATGATCCAGTTGACGACTACCTTCCATACCTCCGTGAGGTCAACGCGGACTCAATCAGGATCCATGAGCTGCTCACGCATTCGTCGGGAATGCCCAGCGATGGCAGTCTTTCAGCCCTCATCACACGACTCACAGGCCGCAGTGACCAGGATCCAGATCAGCCATTGAGCAGTGATGACGATTTTCGACGACACATCGAGGGATCTGTCGATGAACGACTGACTGATCGTGACCGGTTTTTCTACTATAACACGGGCTATTATCTCCTCGGCAAGGTCATAGAAGCAGTCACCGAGCAACCGTATGCAGAGTATATTCGCGACCAGATTCTCGAACCACTGGCGATGACTCAGTCGTTATTTTCCGAAGCAGACTTTGAGACGGTTGAAGATCGAATGACACCGTATAACCAAGAGGATGGAACAGCTGTCGAGGGCAAGTTAGCTTTCGATGAACGACTGTATGCCGCGGGCGGAATGATTAGCTCGGTCAGAGAGATGGCAAACTACCTTCAGATGTTCCTACGGGAAGGAACGTTTGACGATCACGAGATACTCTCATCGGAATCGATCGAATCGATGACCAAGCCGTATGCAACACGTGAGGAGTATCTCGACGAACGCGAACAGGGTTATGGGTATGGCGTCGCTGTCGAGTCATTTCTTACCGACACACTGGTTAACCACGGTGGGATGATGGGAACGACCACAGCCTGGTTTGGCTATTTGGTTGATGCTGGAATTGGTGTCGTAACGATGTGCAACACTGCTCCCGAGAAACGTCCCTCTGATGTAGGAAAGGCGCTTCTCGCCATTGTACAGGATGAATCGCCAGCAACAGTGGTGCCAACGTATATGCTTGAGCAGAAAGCAGAACCATTACTTGGAGAATATGCATCGTATCATGGTATCCGAACGGCAACCGTCTCAAAGAGGAGTGGCGGCCTCCATATTTCATTTGACGATCCAGGATGGTCAGCTGATCACTACGTCTATCCCGAGCGACTACAACCGGACGACTATCAGTACTCATTTGTCACCGACACTGGAAAGCAGGTGCCAGTAGAGTTTCGCATTGACGATGACGCAGTGAGTATGCTGTTTCAGCGGTGGCAGCTCCACAAAGAGTGACAGTGGCAGCAGAATTCGGCACGATTCATCGGTTTCCCGATTCAGATTTCCGGCTCTGTTTAAATCCTCATCAGCTGATAGAATTGGTCTGCTGAATACAGAGGATACATGCAGCAGAGCATTATCTACAGGAGAAATAGACCTAGTTCACATAACGGCGGTCCCCTCCGGCGCCGTGGCTGCCTTCAAGAAGGCGCACAACGTAGATACATACCGTCTGATAAGGTTCCGGCCCTTCTATCGTCTATATTGAATAGTCGTGATGAACAAGAGGATTCTATGACCAACCTCATCTACTTCATCAATTCATCACTCGACGGCTACATCGCCGACGAGAACGGTAACTTCGACTGGTCAGAACCATCCGAGGACGCGCATGCCTTCTTCAACGACCACCAGCGATCGGTCGGCACCTCCCTTATTGGCCGTCGCATGTATGAGACGATGCAAGTGTGGGACACCTTTGTTCTCGACGACCTCTCCGAGGTAGAACGCGAGTTCGCCGAGGCGTGGGGGGATACCGACAAGGTCGTCTATTCAACCACTCTGGACACCGTGCCGGAACCGCGGACCCACCTGGAGCAGACGTTCGACCCCGAGGTGGTACAAGCCATGAAAGACCAAGCCGACCGCGACCTGTCCATCGGTGGCCCCAGTCTCGCTTCCGAGGCCATCCGCGCAGGTCTGGTGGACCGGTATGTACTGCGCTTGGTTCCGACGATCGTCGGTGGGGGAACCCGAGCCCTCCCCGACGCAACGCGGGTCGACCTCGCTCTCAACACGACACGTCGTTTCGAGGACGGCTCCGTCCTCGTCGACTACAGCCTCCGATGACCAGATCACCCCTAACCAGGCAGCGGAATAGATCGACCGAGAAGTCACCGTCAGGAGAGTGCGGTTTGATTCTGACGACACTGTTCACATCTTCTATTTGCGAGATGTTACAGGAGAGATCCACCTTTCCGTGTTCTGTATCGTTTGCACTCGTCCGGGATGGAACCAACGTAAGTATATTAGTCATCGCTCGCAAACACTAACCCATGAAGCGGACGATCGACACGGACATCGACGGCATTGATGTCACTCGGCTCCAGTCATATCTTTCCCAGACTGAAGTCACGTTCGCTCTTTTATTTGGCTCTCATGCCCGTGAGACGGCAACACCGACATCCGATGTGGATATTGCACTCCACTTCCCGGATCAACTTGACGCCCGTGAGCGGTTTCAACGACGGAATCGAATCGATGCTGACCTCCAAGCGTATGCCGAAGGTTTTGTCGACGTAAGCGACATCGAACAGCTCCCATTGAACGTCGTTCATTCAGCAGTCCGTGATGGAATACTCCTCGTCGGGGATGAAACAGCCGTAGACGACTATCGCGAACAAATCGAACAAGAGTACGGTGCAACCGCTGATGAGCGAAAGCGAGAACGTCAGGAGTTCATCGACCGGCTTGCGAGCGGTGACGTCTGAATGGTTGATGAGGAGATTTTCGTCGATAAGCTCCAATACATCAACCAATATACCGGCGATTTGCGGCAGATGCGTGGACAATCACGAGACCAGTATCTGAACGATATGGTTCGGCAGCGGGCAGTCGAGCGAACGCTGATGAATCTCATCCAAGCGTGTATCGATCTCGCCCAGCACATCCGTGCCACAGAGGATTTCTCATCGAGTGAAACGGCAAAACAAGAGATACAGGCCCTTGGTGAGGCAGGGATCATCACGAGTGAAACACAGATGAAGCTGGAGGAAGCCGTTGGGTTCCGCAATATCCTCGCCCATCGTTACGGTGACGTTGATCAGGAAGTCGTATTTGACGTCCTTCAAGACGATCTCCAGTGGTTTGAGCGGTTTCAACAGGAGTTGGCACAGTGGTTCCAGCAACAGAACAGCACATGAATCAACACCTAGATCAGTCGTTCCGTAGTTCGTCGAGAGCGATGATCACATACAACAGTCCGACCAACCGGGTCCCGACGTAGACCCACGGTTTCCAACGGCAGTCGCTGGCATCAGTGTACGCAAGCTCGGCACCATACTCGACATAGGCACGTGGGAACGCCAACGCAAGCAGTCCGATCACACCTAGAAAACGCTTGAATGCAGCATACGAGCGGTCGCTTCGCCACATGGAAATTACGATGAGAAGTCCTTCGATCCGCGCACCAGGAATGACCCACGACTGCAATTCACAATCGTCAGAATTCTCGAGTGCGAGCTGCTCAGCACGGTCGAGAAGTGCGTTTGGGGACAGTAGTTCGATGATGCCGATGGCTGAAAGGAGCAGTTGGAGCATGAGTTGAGAGTTAGGTATCCGACAAGATAAACTTCATCGGATAACGAGGATGCCTTTGCTATTTAGATCCGTAATCGGTGAGTCGAAGCTTTCCCTCAACTTCGTAGAGATGGCCCTTATTGTACAGCCGTTCGATGATATCTTCGGCAGTAGGTGGCTCGAGATCCTCTTTCTCAGCTAAAACAGCATAGGCTTGCTCGTAGGTGAGTTCACCACCGGGTGGGGTTGTGCTCGCAAGTGCCTCAAGGGCTTCTTGTGCAAGTGGAGTGAGTGGCGACGTCTCGTTTGGACCCATTCGTACGACCAAATTCGAGGACGCGATAGGTAAACCCTCGGACAGAGTCTACTCATGATACTACTTAGCTCATCGTGACAAGGGGAAAAGCAGACAACATGGGAGCATGGGTTGGGATGAACACAAGAACCCACGTCACCTGCTGGGTTACGCTGACTGCAGTCTACGCTTCGTACGTGATGGATAAAGAGTTCAGCCAACCAGAGTGGAAGTGAAACTGAAGACACGGGAGGATTCGCGGCATCAGCGCTTCTCACGAACAATGTCGAGCCGGAGCGCATATGCTAAGGCGAATATTCTTGAGTTAGCATAATATGCTAACCACCAATGCCCAACACAATCAAACGGTCTGGCGATGGGCTTGCTCTCCAAGTCACAAAGCCTGCCAGAACCGCTAGACTCGTTGAAGAAACTGACAACGAGTCCGCCCGCCTAGCAGACATTCGCGTGTTTGCATTCGGCGGTCTCCTCCTCGTCATCGATATCGACCGCATCAATGACGAGAATATCGTCGAGCTCGCAACGTCAGCCGCTTTAGACACCGTCTCGATCCACCGAGTCGCAAACGCCTCACTCCAAATCGCAGGCAATGGATATCAGGTGCAACTGCCGGGTGCTACAGATGCAGGATTCCACGCTGGTGATCGAGCGCCCTGTACGCCAGCGCCGAATCTGCTCGTGATTGCGGCAGAAGGATCGGGACGAGTGGCAGCAGATATAGTGACGATTCGAAAAGAACAGGTGTGAAATCGTCCGCTCTCGGTTAGTATATTATCTTAACGAATAGACGGATCCAGCCGGTCAATCGAATTGGTAATGGTGGTCGATCTTGAGAAAGCACCCCCACACCGGATTTCAAATGAATTCGGCTCCAAAGGAAGGGAGGGTTCGAAGAATAGAGGTGATAGCGTGAGTACTCAAAGAGAAGATTCACGTAATAGGACGGCTATATCCCATGAATTTCAAGCAATTGAGTTCATTTGCAGCACAACCTCTCTATTCGCACTATTATATATATTACTATAACGGTAAAGTAGTAGTAGTAGTAAGAGTGCAAGAAACTCGGTTTCCAAAGGTACAACCAATATGAAGAGTGACCGATTTCTACAAACGACCTATTTATATATTGGATGCTGAACTGCCATTGCAATCGTAGATACTCGTCCTTTCTATCGTGGTTCATCGAGTAACACCGAATTTCAGATGATTTTCCAACAACAGTACTTCTACCGGCTGTTTAGCGTGGGTTCAGATAGTCCCGTCCTTTTTCCCCATAGTTATGTACCCGCTTGAATCGTGCCTGAATTCATTTGAAATTCGGTGTGGGGGCGTCGAGTATCCTCTATCTTGTCATACCCTACCGAGAGTTCATTTGAAATCCGGTGTGGGTGGGGGTTAGCCAACCTCTCCTACACCATCTGTTTTTACAGGGAATTCATTTGAAGCCCGGTGTCAGACGAACGGGTGACAATTTTTGTTTGGTTCATAGAATTTCCAACAACAGCGACCTGCTTTCGACACGAATCGATGCAACTGACGTGCCTGGGGAAAGAACTAAGGTGAATTCATTTGAAATCCGGTGTATGGATTCAGGCACAGCACAGGTGAAAACACTCGGCGAGTATGCAGCCGAGCATGGGGCTGTTGCCCATTCTCGCTCTAAGGCTCGCGATGATCCTCTTTCCGTGCTTGACGAGGATGATCCTATTTTCGCCAACGAAGATTTACTTCGTATTGACCACATCCCCGAGCATGACAAAATCGTCGGTCGAAACGACCAGATTGAAACCGTCGCTCGGCGACTCAAACCGACAATCACGGGGGGATCTGGAAAAGGAACGCTCCTTCTTGGCAAGTCTGGTTCCGGAAAAACGCTTGTCACCCGATATGTGAGTCGGGAGGTCGAAGAACGCGGTGCAGAGAATGACACCCGAATCGGTCGGGCAATTATCGACTGTGCCCAACGCCGCTCGGAAGTTCAGACTGTCATTCATCTCTCAAAAAGTCTGAACGATCCGCAGCAAACAGGAATTACGATTCCACACTCGGGAATCGCGACGGGAGCATACTACGACCGTTTGTGGAGCGTCATCGACAAACTATACGATGCGATCATTGTCGTTCTCGACGAGATCGATCGGCTTGCACCGCCCGATGATGCCCGGAATATCCCACCAGAGGAAGCGGATGACAGCAAACTCCTCATGCAGCTTTCTCGAGCTGGAGAGGAGAATGACGTTGATGCTAGTATTACTGTCGTTGGCATCAGCAACGATCTCAAATACGGTGACCGATTGGACACCCGTGTCGAGAGTTCGTTTGCTCCCGATGAAATTGTTTTCCCTGCCTATGATGCAAATCAATTGGGAGATATTCTAGACCGACGTCGGGATGCCTATCACAAAGGCGTCCTTTCGGAGGACGTGATCCCGTTGTGTTCTGCATTTTCTGCCCAGGAGCACGGGGATGCACGACGTGCACTTGATCTCTTTCGACTCGCTGGTGAAGTCGCTCGTGATGCCGATGGCGATCAGGTTTGTGAAGAACACGTTCGAGCTGCGAACGACGATGCTGAAGTCACACGCGTTCAAGATTTGATCAGGGGCTGTCCAACCCAGGCAAAGATCGCGATTGCTGCGCTTGCCGCCATGGATGAATTCACCAACCAATCCCATTTCAAGGCGACTGAGATGTACCAAGTCTACCGTGTATTTGCAGAGTCGATTGGCACGAACGTCCTTGGTCAAAAGCGTATCACCGATCAACTCCGTGAGTACGAAACGCTGAAAATCATCGACATGACCCGAACGAGTGATGGATACCGTGAAGGAACGTACCTAGAACTCTCTCTGTTGGATGAAGCAAGCCTTCTGCTTCAGTCGATTGGACTTGATGATCAGTGTTCTCGAATCCCGATTGACACCAAAATGCGCCAGCAGATTGTTGGCCTCGTGGGACGCTAGCTTTTTGCCTATAGCTATTGCTTTCAGGTACTTTTCAGTCACACAATTTCCAGCTACAATGCGTCGTATAGCTTCAAAAACTCAATAGAAGAAAATCAACGCTCAGGACGAGGTGCAGTCTGATACCGTTCAATCGCGTCGGACTTCTCTACGCGAGCATATACTGTCTGTAACGTTTCTTCGGCCCGCAGTAACCCGTGTTCGCCGAGAAACGCTCGTCCCTCATCACTGACCCCGTAGAACTTGTATGGGAGATCATTCTGCCGTTGCTCGTCAGGGAGAAACACCTCTTCGACGACTCCCACATCAACGAGTTGCTGGAGGTGCTGACGGATCGTCGTCTGGCTCTTGCTCGGATTCACGTAGTCCAGTTCTTTCAGCGTTGGAAGCTGTGATGGGTGTCCGAGGATGTCCTGGATGAGCGAGAACCGCGTTTCTTGGGTGACAACGTTCAACCGTTTTCGAACGTTATCGAGGTTGGATGACGTGTGACCAGACGTACTCATACTTGTTTCTTCGAGTAGTGCGTGCAAAAGCGTTTCGCCGAAATACGAATCGGTCTACTACGATGTGGTTGCTGATGAAGTCGATGCATTGATACTCGACAATTGAGAGTACAAAGACAATGAGCACGGAGGAACCTACTATAAAAGAATTTGCAGAGAGAGCCGAGGAGCATCTGCACAACACTTCGCTCACTCCCCAGGAATATGAAGACCTCAAACACAGCGTTGCAGAACTCTCCCCTATTTTCACAAATGAGTCCGCTTACTTTGTTCTCGGTAGCTACGGTCGGCCGGAGATATACCGGCTTCAGTTAGTTAAGGATCGTCTCAACCGGCGGAACGATTCCTATGCATTTCTTATGGTGGACATCCGGAGCGAATGGGTCAACACCTATGTCAAATTCCGCCTTCTAGCGGACTATTCCGACTACATTATCGGTATAACCGAACACGACCGTGGTGGTTTTCTTGTCGAACAGGGGTACTTCACTGCTCTGGAGTCCTATTTCACGAAGACGCGAGTTTTCAAGCGTGAATATTCCACTCTGGCTCCCGATACAGTCGATACGAATGTCGATCTCGAGAAGCCATACAGTGGGATGCAGACTGCAATCTTCGACATGCTAAACGATGCAGGCCGCCTGTGTATCTGGCAGACCGAGGACGACCTTTTAGAATGTGCCGAAGGACTTCCCTAGTGATTTGCTAATTCTCCTCTCTGGAATTGATTTTGATAGCAAGCGAGACGTGAGTTAGCGAGCCACTTGACTGCAAACGTATTCTCGTCGTCGTTCGGGCTCATTCAGGACACAAAGGATTTGTCTGACATACTTTTATCCCATCTTAGAAGGCATAACTAGAGTAGAGAAGTATGACGACTAAGATAGCTGTGAGTAATCAAAAAGGCGGCGCTGGAAAAACGACGACGTCGATTAACGTCGCAGGAGCGCTCAACCAACTGGGTTACAACGTTCTCTTGATCGATTTGGATCCACAGGGACATGCAACCGAAGGGGTCGGCTTAGAAGATGAATACGATGCAGACGTCATAAGTTTCTATGATGTCTTACCTGATTTAGACGTCATAGACGAAACGTCACAACTGATTTACGAGCATTCTGAGATGGATGTCATCCCGAGCCATCAGGATATGATTAACATCGAGGATGCGCTGGCTGGCGTACCAAATCGTGAAAACCGCCTTAATATGGCGCTTGACAACCTCGGCGAGTACGAGTATATCGTCGTCGACTGCCCACCAAACTTGGGCGTCTTGACCGACAATGCGCTTCTCGCATGCGAAAATGTACTCATCCCAGCACAGACGAAGACGACGAGCATCCGTGCGCTTGAATTGTTGTTCAAACAAATCAACGCTCTCGAAGCCGCTTTTGGTACGGAGATTAAAGAAGTGGGACTTGTCGCGAACGAAGTTGGGACGGACAACGAAGCAGACGAGATGATGGAGTGGTTCGAAGAAGTGTTCGAGGAAAGGGCACCAGTGTGGGAGATCCGAAAGCGAGTTGCACTACAGCGCGCGTGGAACACAGGGGTCTCGATTTTTGAACACGAGGAAGACTGCGACATGGAAAAGGTCTATCTGCAAATCGCTGAGTCGCTGGAGGGAATCGATGGCGAAAGATAAGACGAAGAACCGTGATCCATTCGGAAGTCGATATTCTCAGAACGAAGAACCATCCGAGACGGAAACTCAAGATACTCCGTCTAAGACAGGTGAATCGGACAATCTCTCTAAGACTGGAAAGACTGACACACCGTCTAAGACTTCTAAGAAGGATAATCCAGAACAGACAGAAAAGACAGGGGAAAAAGAGAAGACGTCTGTGAAGAACCGGCCGTCAGTGCTGATGTATCTCCCCGAAGAGCAGCACACTGAACTGGATATCCGATTCGACGAAATCAACGCGAGGTACAAACGTGAACATGGTGAGTCACTTCAGAAGAATCGCGACTATTACCCGATTCTCATTGAACTCGCGATGGAGAAGACCCAGGAGATGGACGAGGATGAATTGCTTAGTCGTCTGAATCAGTCCTAACTCTCTTAGAGATTATCTACTTAAGAGGTCATAGATTATTCCACCTATTGCGATAGAGAAGCCCTTCAATATTTCTAAGATAGATATGACCGTATAGACTTATTAGATCAAGTCTAGTTAAGTGGAGGTAACCGAGAACAACGTTCTCTACACTGCACGGATGGATGTGTTCATAGCTGTCTAAGATGGATATGCTAAGAAAGCTATCTGAACTACTGCCTCATATTTCCAGTGGGTGAGTATTGATCTCAACATAGAATCCCGAGAGTCGTCGCCATCATATCTATCTAAACTATCTAAGATGTTGTGTTTCCCACTGCTAATCTGCCGCAACCGACTAATCCGGGTTAGTATTATACCCTAACCTTTATCGCGAAGCTGAGCGAAGATAGAATCGTCAATCTGTGCAAACAAGTCATCTACACTAGCACTACCATCTGGTATAGAAACGGAGTCGATCCATGTGTTATTGGTACTCTTGTAAAAGAACAACCATTCGAAGAAGAACTGGTCAGGTAGTCCTCAGTTGCTTTAGTTGATTCAAAACTGCATCTTCCCAAGTGGTCAATTCGTGTTGTAACCAGTCTATAGTTTCTGCGAGTGGTTGAGCAACGTATAGTTATTTAACGCCTCCATTCGAGTCGGTGCTGGGATATCGAGTCACCAATACCCACTCGGGGGTTGCAGTTGCTTCCCAATCGTACTCTGATCACGGTCAAGAATTTCAGCGATCTCAGCG
The DNA here is from genome assembly GCF_000710615.1 of Haladaptatus cibarius D43. Taxonomy (NCBI): domain Archaea; kingdom Methanobacteriati; phylum Methanobacteriota; class Halobacteria; order Halobacteriales; family Haladaptataceae; genus Haladaptatus; species Haladaptatus cibarius. Next base: position 24,725 of record NZ_JDTH01000010.1, read on the forward strand.
ATCGTACTGTGTGGATGGTCGAGAACAGTGAGGTATACACGGAATGCTGCTTTATGGACTCCGCAGACCGTAGCCATCGTCTCCGTGAGCTCCAACTCGGATTTCTCATCCAGTAATTGCTCGAATCTCGGTTCGCTCATCTGGGAGTATTGTCCCCTCTGTCAACTCATTATCTTCTGTCTTCATATGTGAGAGGTCTAGCAATCGCTTATAGCTCTTTCTCACACACCGGTTAAATCAACGGAAACACACCTTTAGACGCTGTCAGCTCCGGTTTTAGCGGCTCAGACTTCGTGCGCTTTATTGCCGACCCAGAGTGAGAGTGTGGCGTGTCGCTTACCGAGCGCATCCGAGGACTCATCGAACTCACCCGCCCCAGCAACGCCATGGCATCTGGCGTACTCACGTTCACTGGTGCGTTCGTTGCCGACGGCGGGACTGTTCTTACTGATGGTGCCGCTGCTGGCGCAGCAGTTGCCACAACCATTCTGGCGACGGGTGCAGGGATGGCGATTAACGACTACTTTGACCGGGATATCGACCGGATCAACAACCCCGAGCGACCGATTCCACGCGGGGCTGTTGCTCCCCGGACGGTACTCGCGTTCAGTTTCGTCCTCTTCGCTATCGCTGGTGTACTCGCATTTATGCTCCCGATGTTGGCGACGGCCATCGCGGTCGTGAATTTCGTTGCCCTCGTGACGTACACGGAGTTACTAAAATAATAATAATTGAACAAAGACAATCTGCTTAGTTCACAACTTTATCCATCGAACCCCTTACTAGATTGTAGTTATCATACCTCAGCAAACGGTGTGGTGCCTGTGCCAATCCTAACCCATTCTCCCACATCGCGTGCTCATTCCCCTTTGTTGCGCTACAGTGACTATCGATAAACGACATTCCGTCCGAGGGTTTACTTGGCCAGTACTCGAAGTACCTGACTAAATAGTCTCCAATGGCGAATCGCCACTCACAGTCCTTGACGCACTCACGGCAGGTTCCGAGTGAGGGAGAGTTTTCCTATGAACATGTGTATACAGTTCTCGCAGAAAAAGAAGACCTTGAGCGCCCTGCTATCGAGGATATTAACGTGGATTCCCCTTTATGAAGACCATCTCTCAGATGATGTCTGTGACAACACATTTCCGGTCACCCAACCACACGAAATGATACACCTCGTCAGTAGCAATACTCTTACTCCCTTTTCTGCTACGCTGGCCAATCCAGCTTCGGATTACAGCAGAATCATCCTCATACTAAGCTACAAGGTAGAACACCAAATCAATCATTTCTATCTCGAAATACCGTTCGACAACAAATTCTATTGATCAATCCCACGCATCGAGCGTTTGGTCTCGTCGTCCACGTCGAGCTAAACAGTATCTTCTATACTGCTGAGTACAGCATCGAGAGCTTCCAGAAGACGGTCTGCGTGATCTTTTTCAAATACTAGGGGTGGACGGATTTTCAAGACGTTCTCGTGTTTCCCAGTCGAACCGATGAGAACCTGACGCTGACGAAGGCGATTAACTACTTCTGTAGCCTCACTGGTAGCTGGTGTCCATGTTTTTTTATTTTGCACAAGTTCGATACCGACCATCAGCCCACTTCGACGGATTTCACCGATAAGATCGTGTTCTGCAGTTAGCTGCTCGAAGCCATCCTGGAGATATCCGCCGACATCACTGGCATGTTTCAATAAACCCTCATTCTCAATGACATCGAGCACTGCGAGGGCGGCTACTGATGACACTGGATTTCCACCAAATGTGCTGAATATTCCGGGTTGCTCCCTGAGTGTCGAAGTAATATCCGACCGTGTTACAACCGCTGCGACTGGATGTCCATTGCCCATCGGCTTACCCATCGTGACGATATCAGGAACGATATCCGCTGCCTCAAAACCCCACATATTCGAGCCAGTACGACCGAACCCTGCCTGTACCTCGTCGGCAATGACGTATCCGCCTGCTTCGTGCACTTGGTCAACCATCTGGCTTAATCTTTCTGTATCTGGTGGAAGAATACCAGCGCTAGCGAACAAGGGGTCGAATAGGAACGCAGCGATCTCTGTACCTCGTTCCTTAAGTGCTGCTAGCCCATCAGACATTGTGCCCGAGGTATTAGCACTGACAGACCCGTGATATCGAGAGTTATCAACTGGCGGTGAAATCGTTTCAACGTGGTTTGGATGGCGTCCGTCTATCCAGTCCTCAGGTGACAATGTCGTCGTTGCGTCAGTGATTCCATGATAAGCGTGATCAGTTACAATGCCACCTTTCCGCCCCGTCGAGGCGGTTGCTAGACGCCAGGCGATATCATTCGCTTCGCTCCCCGAATTGACTAGCAAGACCCGGTCTAGTTCGTCAGGCATCGTGTCTAAAATTCTCTCGGAAAGTGTGACGATAGATTCGTGCAAGTAACGAGTATTGGTAGTCAACTTACGAGTCTGACTTTCGATGGCGTTAGCAACCGTTTCGTTGCCATGACCCACCACTTGGACATTGTTGTATGCGTCAAGATAGCGGTCGCCAGACTGGTCAAAGAGCCAAACACCATCACCAGCAACGAAATGGACGGGTTCGTGATATGAAAGCCGTGCCGACCCGAGAACCTGACGGCGACGGGAAATCAGTTCGGATGTTTCGATTTGGGGGTATGGAACATTGCTTTCCAGTGCAGCTGTTCGCAGGAGCCGTTCTATCACATCTAAACCGGTTTCCTCTAGTGATATCAGCGAGTTCCACAATTCGTTTGCGTCGTCGGTGTTGTGCGCGTATTTCTCGCTTTTCCACGCGTGCATGAGTCCCCTAACGACCAGCCGTGTCAACACCAAGACTGGCAACAGACAGATCTCCTCTTCTTCTAACGGTGTAACACTGACGTATCCCCGGACTACTGACTCCGCTGCCGAAATCGAGTTCTCGTGACGATTCATCACGTTTGCAAGCACTACAGCGAGGTCACAAACGAGGGCCGTATAAGTGAGGTCACCGAAGTCTGTGATACCGCTTACCCTATTGTTGTCATCGAACAATACGTTATCCGGCCCGAGATCATTGTGAACCACTTGTGCACGGAGAGAATCGAATTCGGGTTCTACGCGTTCTTCGAATTGATCAAGAACCCTTTCAGCAGTATCGCGTCGCTGGTCATCACTGACGTTTTCGAGCAACGATCGGAAATCCGAAGCGTGTCGGAGATCCCATAAAATATCATACTGTGCTTCGGGGTGGAAAAAGCCGCGTAAAGCTTGTCCCATCTTCGCAATGCTCACACCATATGCGTACAGCGCATCGTCATCAAGATCCCCGAGCGAAACTTTCTGCCCCGAGACGTACGTGTACATCTGCACGAAATAAGTCTCGCCGTTCTCATCTACCGATGTCCATGGATCTCCATCGTTTGTTGGAACAATTTCCATTATCGGCAGATCGTGATCGGTACTCTGTATGTGCTGAATCGCTTGTGTGCGAAAGTTGAGTATCTCACGACCGTCCGCACGGTTGAAGATTTTGAGAACGAACCCATCTCCTTTGTCCGTCTCAATCCGAAAGTTCTGGTCTCGCTCTCCCCCCAGTTCCGATACAGTTCCGCTTTTCCCGAAGTTTCTCTTAGCGATTTCCGAAACTCTCGATGTATCGACTGCTGGTGGATCAGTAACAATCGGTTCGGAGCCTTGCAGATTATCGCTCATTTCGTATTCTCCTATTGATGACACTCATACCCTGAGATGCGAAGAGTGAGTGGTTAAAGGTTTGGTGAAGAAGGGGACAGACAGAGCGACGAGTTGACTTCGCTTTCAGCACATGGAGACAAAACTAGGTCTGAAAGATTACTCATCCCATCCTCGGCGAAGGTACTACTTTCTACACGATACATTGATATATCGCAATCGTCGCTATGACAATGCTGAACTATTGTATTCTGACTACCAAGCCCAAATTGGTGTGTCGAGAGACATATATGCAGGGCAATAGAGAGTGACCAGGAGGCGAGAAATCATCTCTTTCGTATTGAATTCGAAACAACGCTAATAAGCGTAATAAAAAAGCTTGATATCCATCTGAGCGATGGTCGGAGTATTGAACTAGATGACACCTTCTACGTTGAAGATGGAACGTGGATCGAATCGATCACGATTTCCTGATCTGCGACGAACCTGTACCGATACTCGACATGTCCTTGAAGGTGAATTTACTCAACCTTCTCTGTAGTCTTGACGACACTGAGAATATAGGCATTATCTACATCTCACACGGTCTTGCGAGTCTTTTGCAAGCCTCAGATCGACTGGTGATTATCTATCTCAGAAGTGTGATCGAATCGGCGATATCGATCGCATCGCCAATCAGCCGAGACACCCCCTACACACATTCACTGTTATCGGCAACGCCAGAGAAAGACTCCTCAATCGACCGCGATAGAGTCATCTTGTGGGTGAGCCACCAGATCCAGTGAACTTTCTATCGGAGTGAATCTTCGTGCAACGGTGTTCAAATGTGAAAGAAGAGTGCTGACAGGTTGAGCCGGACTTACCAAAACCGCTGAAAATGGACATAGAGCGGCCTGTTATTCCCCGAAAGGAGAAATAGGAGAAGTCACCGACGAACACCAATCGTCTGAATACGGCGAATCAAGTAGCGACTGACTCCAAGATCGGTTCGTTGAAACAAGCACTGCAATCAAAGCGGATTACCTGTCGGAACAGCTGTGATTCCGAGTGTTTGGGAAATTGCGGTTCGAGATTCCACTGCAATTGTTGGTTTTCTTCGATAAACCGACTCGGTCGCTTGCGTAAAGCATGATTAAATTTTATTCACTCTTAGCCCAATATTTTGGTAGAAGTCCTACGCTTAAAGAGTCATAACGGAACACCACCGTGCAAAACGCTTTATTGAGGTAACCTACCGAACCTGTTCGGTCAAACTAGCGTCGGCAGTGAAGGGTTGAATTCGGATCGAGAATTCGTGTTCGATAGGGTGAACTCGATACTGTGGGAGCGTGTCGGGTCCACAGCTACCAGATCCGATACCGCACTGTTTCGCGTCCACCGTCACGGTAATCTCGTCTCGTTTCGGAAGCTTATGTGGATGTGATGCCACTTCGAGGTCGGAAATCGTGTACCGGTGCGCGCTGAAGTTCATGTAGTCGGTTCCAGTGGTGTACAAGCCGACGCCCCCCTCGTCAGTGAAGGTTACCCACCGGACATCAGTTCGGTTTCCGTTTTCCTGCGGTACAACGTATGGTGTCTGTAGTTCGTCAACGTCTCGAACGTACCGTCCGATGAGATTCGATTGTTTGCTGTCGGGGTAACTTTCGCCGGGGCCGCGTCCGTACCAGGTTGCCCGAGTGAACTCGCTGTCGAGCGTGAACACGTACCCAACTCGAGGTAGAGTTTGAAGGTCAGAGAAGTCGTCTTCCGGCGTGAGCCGTGTATCGATGTCGATCGCACCGTTCCCATCAACGGTGTAGCATTGTTCGACGGCAAATCCATGGTCGTACATCGGCGGTGCGAGGCGACCAGTTACGTCGATCTGTGTGACGCCGTCATCAGCCACCTCGTGTGTGACCTCGTCAGCTCGGAATCGGAGGTCGTCAAGCCCGTGTTCGTACCACAGGCGGGCGAGTGAAACCGACCACGAGTTTTCTAGCGGAATCTCACCGTCGTTTTCATCAAGTATCTGACCGATGTTCCGGACGAACGTCCGGCCGAGTTCCCGGTGTCCGTCGTTGTCTGATGGTGCTCGCCAGAGGTTGAGCTTTGGGCCGGATTCGAGGAGTTGTCGACCGTGGTAGGTCAGCGAATCGATTACGCCGGTTCGCTCGTCGAACCGAACTTCGAACTCCGACCCCGAAATCACGAACCGATTGTCCGTCGTCGTGCACTTGGTTGCCTGTGTGTTTGAGACGGTCTCACTAAAACGAGGTTCGGAACCGACCGGAAGTTCGAACTGGGCAGTTGCGACCTCGTGGCCGGCTTCACCCCATACTGTTGCGCTGGCAAGCGTAAATTCGAGTGTTACGTAGTACTCGCCATCTCCCGAAAGCTCGGTAGGATCAATCGGCATCGCTGTCTCCACACTCTCTCCAGCCAGCACTGTTGTCATTGAAAGCGTTCCACTTTCGATCACGACGCCGTCCTCCATCACAGACCAGTTTGCGTTTAGATGATCTAGCGTGCGAAAGTCGTATCGGTTCCGGATTCGAATTGTGGCTGTATCCGAGTCGATGAGTTCGACTGCAACTGGTTCAAGCACTTTCTTGTATTCGCTGAGGGCAGGCGACGGCTCACGATCCGGAAATACGATCCCGTTAATGTTGAAGTTTCCATCGTTGGGCTCGTCGCCGTAATCACCGCCATAGGCGAAGCGTTTGTCGTTCTCGTCTGGAATGTCCTGTGTGAGTCCCTGATCAATCCAATCCCAGATGAAGCCTCCTTGGATACGTTTGTGCGACCGGAATGTATCCCAATATTCGGTCAAACCACCAGGACCGTTCCCCATCGCGTGGGCGTACTCACAAAGGATTACCGGATGGTCGGGGTGTTCTTCGGTAAGTTCGATTACGCGGTTGGGTGAGGGATACATCGGCCCGACGATATCTGAAATCTCCTGTTCGGTGTCGGGTTCGTAGTGAATCGGTCGGGTTGGATCGATGTTACGGACGACGTTGGCCATCGTCTCGTGATTCGAACCAAATCCGGATTCGTTTCCGAGTGACCAGACGATGACGCTTGGATGGTTCTTGTCTCGTTCGACCATCCGAACCGCCCGGTCGACATATGCGTCTCTCCACGCTGGATCATCGCTCAAATGTGTAACGCGGTCATTGCCTTCCATTCCATGGCACTCGAGGTCAGTCTCATCAACGACGTACAGCCCGTAACGATCACAGAGGTCGTAAAATCGGGGATCGTTCGGGTAGTGAGCTGTTCGGACAGCGTTGATATTGTGGCGCTTCATTAACTCGATGTCTTCGCGCATCGTCTCGAATGAGACTGCGCGGCCTCGGTCTGGGTGGTGGTCGTGTCGGTTGACTCCGCGAAGCATCACCGTTTTACCGTTGATTTGCAGGATTCCGTCTTCAATCTCGACGGTTCGGAAACCGGCCGTCTGCGACAATACTTCAGTGGTATCGCCATTGTCGGCAACCGTGATAAGCAACGTATACAAATTCGGCTTCTCTGCGGTCCACTTCGCTGGGGATTTGACTGTGCTTTCGACAGAAACAGTCGCTCGCTGGCTTCCCGGGATCGTCACCTGTTGGGTACCGACTTCGGTGACAACAGTCGAACCATCGTTGTTGAGCAACTGAACAGCGACTTCGCGGGTGGCAGCCTCTGACAGATTGTTCTCGACTTCGATGTCAACTGACAGCCGTCCGTGTTGGTAGTCGTCGTCAAGGTCGGTTCGCAGGTCAATGTCGTGGGCGTGGACACGCGGCGTTGTATACAGAGAAACGTCGCGGAAAATGCCGCTCAGCCACCACATATCTTGATCTTCAAGATAGCTTCCATCCGACCATTGCACAACTTTGACGGCAATCGTGTTCTCTCCAGATGAAATTTCGTCGGTCACGCTGAACTCAGCGGGCAACCGACTTCCTTTGCTGAATCCGACACACTTCCCATTAACCCACACCGAGAAGGCGGAATCAACCCCCTCAAACCGGAGGATTGTCTCACGGTTATCCCACGATTCAGGTACCTCGACTGTTCGACGATACAGACCAGTCGGGTTCTCTGTTGGCACCTTCGGTGGATCGACTGGGAACGGGTAAGCTGTATCCGTATACTGAGGAGTTCCGTACCCTTCAAGTTGCCAATGCTGGGGAACTTCGATATCGTCCCAGTTGCCGTCCTCGAACGCCGGTAGATGAAAGTCGCCCGGCCCATTGTGGGGGTTCGTTTCATAGCTGAACCGCCAGTTACCGTTCAGGAGTTTGAACCACGGGGACGCATCTCGATCGCTCAACAGCGCACTCGAACGGTCGGGATGTGGCAGCGCGTAGGTGTGATCACGTCGTCGGTTCCTGCCGGTAACGCCGGGATTTTTCCAGTCCTCTACCATCGTTCTGGTTCATCCTCCCGGTGTAAATCAATCTTCTCTTCACGGCAGATTGGGTGTGGATTGAGAAAATGACATTGGAGTAATGTGTTCTAACCGAGCTCCTACCAGAAGGTAACTTAATTCCTTGCCAGACGGAACCAATTCATATTGGCGATGCACGAGATCCTTGAAATCGAAGCCATGGGATAATGTTGAATGTCTTTAAATTACGAAGCCCATGACGAGAAGTTTGTGTGCGGCGGAACATACTACCATTCCTTCAGTGTGTAATTGGTGTACATGTGGATTATTGTATTTCATACACTGAACAATATTGCGTCAAACAATCTTGGTTTGATTACTTGTAATAATGAAATAAAATAATGTGGTCTGATAACCGAAAACTTTGTTTAATGTGGGTTCAGTCAACACGACCATGTCTGCCATCGACTCAATTGGTGATAATGTGTCCAATAGACGGAGAACCGTGGAAATTACTGCTTTTAAGAGATTGGACTTCCCGTCGTATTTTGGCGGAGCGGTTATTGCGTGTTGGTGTAGGTCATATATTTAACCTTACACTCATGGTTATTGTCTTGACATAGGTGTGTGAACTGATTACAATATCATACACTTCACACCGATTACTGACTTCCATCTGAATTACCCGTCCTGTGTTTATTCGTCCATATGGCTATCATCTGTTGAGAAATACTGCTAGTCGAGTGTATGAATATCTGGAGAATGTTTATTACTCACCTATCCCTCTTTCAAGTGATTGGCCCCCTTGTGGATTCATTTAGGAGCGTTGTACTACTACAAAACTACACAATTATTGAATAAAAATGAGAAATAATGACTCATCCCGGCCGGCCGCTCGTACAATCGGCGACAGATCCTTCAAACAACTGGACTTGCTGGGCTAGGGGTTGGATTCAGCGAGACAGCTCGCTCAGACCCCTCCCCTACCCGGAAGAAAATGATTCCAACTCTATATCTGGACTAGCTAGCAACTATCCTTCGACACTCGATCATATCGGAGTTCCGGATACCGCCCTCCCTGATGCGGACATGGATATCACTCCATTTGCAGATCGGGGTACGTGGCATGGCTATGCACTACCAGGCAAGGACGACACTGAGTACTACGGAGCATTTATTGGCCCGTTGTACATTGCCCAAGAGTATGCATGGTTCCTTAGCAAGGGGTTTGTCAAAATTTCTGTGATTGATAAGAAAAGCAGAACCGAAATCTCCCTGAATGAGGCCGATGCCAAAATCGCGTCTTACCCTGGTTTCCTTCGTCAGGTACTCTCTGTAGATGGGTTGACGGTCACGCTCGATCTTCGGTTCGTTACCGACCGAACTGCACTTGTGACTGCTACAATCAGAAACGACAGGGAGAATCAACGCACGCTGAGCATCGAGTGGAGTGGTAGACTACTCGAGAACCAGTACAATGCACCTTCACTATCCCCTCACAAGGATAGTATCTGGGTTCACTTCGATCGCGTTCGTGAGACATGGGCTTACATGACGAGTGGTGAAGAGTTATTCCAGGTCAACCACAGTAGACCAACCACTACCGAGGTTGATGGAGGCAGCTATACGACTACGCTCAACCCGGCGATTACCATTTCGCCAGGCGATGAGGAACGACTAGTCTGGACGGAATCCTTTACGTTCACCGACGTGAGAGCGCGGAAAGAGCCAGAGCAAGCCAAGGAGATTCTCAAACGTCCCGATGAGTATATCAAGTCGGCCAGTTCCCGTTGGAATCAATACCTCAGTGCTATCGCAAAATCCAGCACGTCGGATTACGAGGAAGTGGGAATCAAATGCCTTGAAACACTGATCGGCAACTGGCGAAGTCCGGCCGGTGCAATTCAACACGACGGCATGACACCGTCGATTTCGTATAAGTGGTTCGCTGGTGGATTCTGGGCATGGGATATCTGGAAACAAGCCGTCGGGACGACGCAATTTGCCCCGGAGTTAGCAAAGCAGCTTATCCGATCGATGTTTGACTATCAAGTGACCCATTCTTCGGATACTCGACCACAGGATGCAGGGATGATTCCCGACCTTATCGCCTACAACACTCCCGACAATGGTGGTGGCAATTGGAACGAAAGAAATTCGAAACCCCCGCTTGCGGCATGGGCAGTGTGGGAAATATACAGACATACCTCTGATTCCGATTTCCTCGAAGAGTTGTATCCGCTGCTCGTTGCGTACCACGACTGGTGGTATCGAACACGTGACCATGACGACAACGGTATCGCAGAATATGATGCGACGGTTCACTCAACCAATGATTCGGACGAGGCTATCGTCACGGCTGCAGCGTGGGAAAGCGGAATGGACAATGCACCTCGATTCGATGACTCATCTGTCTTAAAGAACTGCTACGACGGTAACATAGTGGGATACTCTCTGAATCAGGAATCTATCGATCTTAACTCATATCTATATGATGAAAAGAAGTATCTTGCAAAGATGGCGAATGAGATCGGAAAAGAAGCTGATGAAAAGCGCTATCTTTGTGAAGCAAAATCTGTTGGCGAGTATATCCGAACACATATGTTCCACGAAGAGACTGGCTTCTTCTACGATATCGACACCGAACAAAGACCGTTCATCGAGGCGCGCGGTGTTGGACGAGCAATTCACGGTGTTATTCCGTTATGGACAGGTATCGCAACACAGGCACAAGCGGATTCCGTTGTCAAAACACTCACCAAGGAATCGGAGTTTAACACGTATCTGCCTCTTCCAACGGTTTCTCGGTCTATTCCTGACTTCGATCCAGAATCGTACTGGCGGGGCAATGTATGGCTTGACCAAGCGAAGTTTGCCATCGAAGGACTGGCTCGGTATGGATACGATACGACAGCAACGAAGTTCACCAAAAAGCTGTTCCAACATGGTGATGGTATTATGGGTAATGCTCCGATCCACGAGAACTATAATCCGCTCACTGGTGAACGGTTGAATGCACCGAACTTCAGTTGGTCTGCGCCATCATTACTGACGCTGTATCAGGACTTCTTGTAGAATTACTATCTTTTGTTCGCTGTCGTGAAATAAGAGATGTGCATGGCAAGTCGATAGCCCCAAATTATCCGATTATTATATACTATCGATGTGGGCTTTATCTGTATGATTTGTGGTCAATAAAGTATAGTATGTTGGCTTGTTAGTCTGAAACTGTAGAGCAATGGTTGAGAGCAGAAGGCAGCTAGTCAACGGTACAGCCCTCCCCTTAGCGCGACAACTCCTTCGCAACGAGAAATCTGAGCTTCAGAGTGAGATCAAAGCTTTTGAGAACTTTTCCGATCGCCTCAGCCAGATTCCGCCACAACCATGTCGAACTGATGGTGGAACATTAACCAGTACTTTCCAATCCCAGCCTTCAACTGCACAGTCGCCACAAGAAGCTGTTCGAACTGCCTATCGCGACACGGTGTTATCTGTTGACCACTGGAAAAGCACTTATGGGGCTGAGACTGCAATCGATAGTATCGCACAGGAATTCGGACCTGATATAGCAACGTACCTTAGCGGTAGCTCGAGTATCTGGTCGCCCTTAGTCTGGAATCAGCTCCGCAATGCGAGTGAGGAGGTAGTCGGAAATCGACAACGAACCGTCCGAAAAATCACACAGGAGCTGTCACAACTTGATGATCTACAGAATTCGCTTCTGGAAATTGATGACGAGTTAGCTGCAATTGAGCGAGGTCACTTCTCGTTTACCGACCGAACAGATTGCCTTCGTACACTGCAGCGGGAACTCGATCAGTTGGTAGATGACCAGCAAAAGTATCTCCATCAACGTGAGTATACGAATGGAGATATCTTCTCAGCGTTTATCTATTCGGATCTCGACACAGACTTTCCAGGCCTCTCGGCCCTCGCGACGACCCACAGGAAACTCGAACGAATCGAACTTCGCCACTGGTGTGGCCTGCTCTGACGTTCACTTTAATAGTTAATCTTATCCGTGATATCCTCACGCAGAACCACTGAGAAACCACACAGTAATGAAAATGGGCCGATTGGCTGTTGGTACAATGAGAATCAGCATTCTTTGGTATGAAACGGTTCATCGTATTTCAATGGATACGTCCCCGCTATATCGAATCCAAGCGGGAGTCTCGATGTCAGTCCTCGGTTTTATCACCATTTTCGGCCCACTCCGCACGTAATAGGCCCTACAACACCTCGCCAACGTATCCACCGCCTGCAATAATCGCACTGCGTTTCCGGCCTTCCTGTACGAATCCGAGTTTTTCGAGAACACGCTGTGACCCTTCGTTGGGGGCTAAGGCTTTTGCTTCGATGCGGTGCAGGAGTAGTTCGGTGAACCCATACTCTACGAGGAGTTCAGCCGACGCTGCTGCATGTCCGTTCCTTGATAGTCTGGAGAGATAAGGAATGCAAGATTTGCACACCGTTGATCATCTCGGAGGGGTACCAATCTTACACGACCCACCGGCTCGCCATCTGAACAAACTAACAAGTCCACTCGATCGTTGGTGTCGTGCTCCCGTTCCATCCAACTCTCGTAATCTCCGCGGGTGAAGGGTAATCGAAACTCGTGTATGTGACGACGTATCTCGGGATGGTTCATCCATCGCTTGACGATGTCGATGTCTTCACGCTCGATAGTTCTGAGTTCGATACGGTCTCCAGCGAGAAACAATGATTCTGGCATATCTTCTGATTGTTGTATCGTAATAGTAGTAGCGTATTGTCTAACCATTCTTTTAGTTAGAGTCGCACTCTACAACTCATAGCATATCGTATTCATAAATGAATTTTTTGTTTATCTGTTCCAACGGATATCCTATATTTCGGCACGGAAATTATCGCTACCAAATAACTACGGCAGTACGAACCAATTATATTACTAGAATATTAAGAAAAATTTATCATTAGGTTGGGTAATAGACGTAACGTACCATGACAGACAACGGTACGCAGTTCGATAGACGATCGTTTCTCAAACTAACTGGTTCGGTCGGTGCTGCGGCTGCAGTTTCGGGTATTACGGCTGCAACGCCCGGACGTGAACCTGGTTCTAAAGAAAACGAACTCCTCGTCGGCGTTTCACCTGCTGGTGGATCGCCGACTGACGTCGTGCAGGCGCATCTGCCTTCAACGGCACAAATTGTCCACTCAAACGACGTACTCGGCTACGTTGCTGTGCAGATCCCCGACAATGATTCGGTAAAACAGCGGTTCTCCGACGCGGTTTCGAAAAACGAGTACGTTAAGTACGTCGAAGAAAATATGACCTATTCGACGTCACTAACCCCTAATGACCCCAAATACAGTACGGAGCAGTACGCCCCCCAGATGGTCAACGCCGACACTGCGTGGGACACCACGACTGGTTCATCATCGGTGACCATCGCGGTGATTGATACGGGTGTCCAGTACAATCACCCCGATCTGCAGTCAAATTTCGGATCGAATCCCGGCAAGGACTTCGTCGATGATGATTCTGATCCGTACCCCGATCGCCCGAGCGACGAAAATCACGGTACTCACGTCTCTGGTATCGCGGCGGCGGAGACTAACAACGGCACCGGCGTCGCTGGAATCAGTGAATCAAACCTTATCAATGGAAGGGCTCTTGACGAAACTGGTTTTGGCTCCGTCGCGGATATTGCTGATGCCGTTCAGTGGGCGACAGACCAAGGAGCAGACATTATAAACATGTCGCTTGGTGGTAGTAATCCGTCGGACACGATGCGAAACGCCGTCTCATACGCATACAACCGCGGAGTTTTCATTACGGCGGCCGCTGGCAATTCGTCCAAGGGATCCGTTGACTACCCTGCCGGGTACGACGAATGCCTGGCCGTCTCCGCACTGGATTCCGATGGCTCGTTTGCCCAATATTCGAATTACGGATCGAAGGTAGAACTCACTGCGCCAGGAACGTGGGTGTACTCTACGACGACCGCGAGCCGTGGCAATTACGAAACACTCTCGGGAACATCGATGGCAACACCGGTTGTCTCGGGGGTTGCTGGCCTCTCGCTCGCACAGTGGAGTGCTACAAACCGCGAACTCCGAGCACACCTCAAAAACACTGCTGTCGACATCGGTCTGCCGTCGAGCCAGCAAGGAAGTGGTCGCGTCGATGCTCAGAATGCCGTCACTAGTCAACCGCCAAACTTTAGCCGTACTGCTGACCGGACGAAATACAGCGGTTCGTTAGTCGATTACCTCGACAGTTCCTGTCACAGCCACACGTGGAAGCAGTCCAATCCGTCGCAAGTAATCGTGGAATTACTCATTTCAAAAGATTCAGCCGATTTCGATCTCTACGTCAACGACGGACAAACAGCATGCCCAACCACGAACAGCTATGATTATCGCTCGAAGTCGCTGGGGAGCATTGAATCCGTTACTATCGACAATCCAGACACGTCTACAGACCTTCACATCATGGCCGATTCGTGGCGTGGAGGCGGCAGTTACGAAATCGTCGTCACCGAATACACGGCCTGAAGGTCGTTGTAATTCACACACTGGAATTGAGTGCGTGGGCAGTTAATTGCCTGGTCGGAAATTCAGCCCACGATGGATAACAGAAGTCGAAGCAATCGACCAAACTTTTTTATCGTCATCAACCGTCGATGGATTTGTGGTTCACGAGACAGACAACGCAACCATCGCCGACGCTGTGGAGCGTGTGTTGATGGGCGATCGGTTAGATCGACGGGACGGTTTGGCGCTCATCTCACAGCCAGTTGAGAAACTCGCAGTTGCCGCCGACTACGTACGGTCGCAGTTCGGTGACAACACAGTTGATGCCTGCTCGATCGTAAATGCGAAAGCTGGTAACTGCGCAGAAGACTGCGGCTTCTGTGCGCAGTCTGTTCATTTCGACACCGGAACCGACACACACGATCTGCTTGAACCCGAGGAGATACTTTCTGCTGCAAAGCGAGCTGAACGTGACGGTGCTCAGCGATTTGGTATCGTCGTCGCCGAGAAAGGGGTCTCCAAGGAAAACCGACCCGAAGAATGGAACGCAGTACTTCGGGCGATACGCTTCGTTCGTGATGAGACCAATGTGGCGGTCGACGCATCACTCGGGATTCTCACAGAAGAAGAAGCTCAAATCCTCGCCAACGAGGGAGTCAACCACTATAACCATAACATCGAAACCTCACCGCGATTTTTCCAAAAATCGTCGATACCCATTCCTTCGAGGATCGCGTCGAGACCCTGAAAGTCGCCAAGAACGCGGGCATGGATCTCTGTGCTGGGGTTATTCTTGGGATGGGCGAAGCGCCAACCGATCGCGTGAATGCGGCCATTGCGCTTCAGAATATCGGTATTTCCTCGCTTCCGGTCAATACCCTCAATCCAATTGAAGCGACGGCACTTAGCGAAGAGCTTGGGAACTCTGCGGACATTTCTACCGAAGAAATCATCAGAACATCTGTCTGAGAAAGTGGTGTTTAGCAGGATATGAGACAACTTCGACCCCGAATAATCCATGTCCAAGACTGACAATTCGAGAAAATCGAGTTTCTCTTCCAGGAGTAAAAATCCGTGAAAATCCAGCCAATCATCTTTCAATACGAAAGAGGCTTGGAGAAGTGCTATCGTCGGTCCTGCAAAACTTCTAACTGACCACGATCGCGAACCGTTACCTTAGGTGTGAGAGTCACTGATGTGGTTGTCTCATACCGCTGTGTCCCGTCGCTAGAGTACTTGTAGGCGTTTGCGGTTGCAGTCTGTGACGGGAGTGTTGTGCCTTTTTCAGCACCGGTCGCAACTGAAACTTGTTTGTTTTCAACCGAGACACTCGCTGCTCTATCCCCGATGGTGAGGCGTAACTCGGGAACTCGAACTGAATCTGTCAAGGATAGAGTTTTAGTGGTTCGGAAATCCGATGCAAGGTGAAGTGAAGGAAAGCTAGTTGATTTTCCTCCTATCGAAGCCCGCTCAGTAACGCTATCTTGCTCGACCACAGCTTGAGATTTTTGTTGGAAGGAGTTCGTGATCGCTTCCGAGGCAATAGATGGAACGAGGAGTTGTTGCTTTTCTTCGTTCACGATGTACCTCGGTGGTTCATCGTTTGCTACTTGCTTGAGGGTGACGTTCGGGTCTTCAGCCTCAACGTTAAACTTGATACCGGATTCGACAAGTCGAATAGTATTTCCAGCGGGTGCTGCTGCGACTGCACCAGTTCCGAAAATACCCATGCTTACAGCCGCCGCAGAAGTGGATTTGAGGACGGTTCGTCGTTTCATGCTATCGGTGCTCTTATCGTTGGTGTTGTTCGTCATTATGGATCCTTCCGTTAGGCTGCGTCCGAGGTTGCTTTGATTCCGTCCCGTTCACATGTGTTCAGTGTTTCAGTCCACGTCGATGCCGAGTAGGAAGACGAGCAGGTGCCACTTTGTTGGGAATTCGGATACCCTGCCGCCATCGGTGTGGATGCGTTATTAGAGTATACAGATCCGAGATCATGCTCATCATTTCCGGGTATCATGCTCTGGATGGTTGGGTTCGCTTCATTGATGTACGCGTGGAACACTTCCTGCACGGAGAGGCTCTTGTAGTAATCCGCACTTCCCCAGCCGAGAATCGCGTCTTGAGACCAATTCCACGCACCACCATCATTAGGGCTTTCAGCACGACCACCAATATTCTGAGAGCCAACACAAAGGTGGCACCCCCTAACATTCTCTTTGTTGTTCGGGCCACTGTAGTTAAGCCACTGGTTATACATCGTGAGGTTATCGCTGTCGTTCAAACGAGGATGCTCGTAACTGATCCAAACCTCGTATTTGTAGCAGGTGTTATCATCCAGGAGCTGTTCTCCAACGTCCGTATGTGCGCTATTGAGGTCATTAGCACAAATACTGTCTTCGGACGCTGTATTTGGATATAGGACGACGATGTACTCTTCGGTGCTGCTGTTACCGGATCGCTCATTGCTTTGCAATAGCTGGTATGCCATGCAGTAACATTGTGGCATCCCATAGATATTAAATTTATTTGCTAAATATTGTTATTACAATTTCTTGGAGGAACTCAATGCTGCCTATTGTATTCTATAACTACGTGGCAAATATATTGGTGAGTTTTAGATTTTTGTTCCTGATAGGGGAACGTCTTCATGTGAGGAATGTAATATAAAATGCCGCCATTTCGCCTATAAATCATAAGAAGCAAACGAATATTATCCCCCCATTACACAACTATGTATGTAATGGTATGCTCTATAGTATTCTATCTACACAATTTCTAGTATTCACGGGTGTTCCGTCTTACAGAACGGGTCGGAGTACTGTTATCATCGCAAATTAATTCTCAAAACTATAAACGGTTAATTTTCATACTTGTCTATCTATCTATCGAACAAATGGAAGTGGTTGGAAATTCGCCGCGTACAAACGTAACTGCATCAAACGCGATCAAAAGCTAGCTAGCTACTCTTGAGGCTATTCAGGAGAGTGTAAGGCAGTACAAGTGTGATGAAGTACACCGCGTGTGTTCCTTTGTAAGGAACGAAGTTCATAAAGGGTTTGTTACAACATTCACAACACAGTAGAAATAAATGCATTTACAAATTCCAGTTGTAGAAAGGGCTAAAACGAATGACCATGGAGTCATCGTTTGAAAAGTCCGACCCTACTGCGTAAACGTAATCATTAGAGTGAAGCTTGAGAGTGATCGAAGGTGATTTCGAACCTCAGACAATAATGACTAAGCTTGAACAGCATACGATTTTTGCAGCCAAATATGTTTTTTGCAGTGAATCTTGTATATTCTGGCCTCGGAAATTTTATGAATCTACGTTCCGATACAAGTTTGACAGAGGATATAGACCCAGAGAATGTCGGCTTCGGACGAAAGTAGAGTCTCATGAACTATTGATCACTGAAGATCCCCTCCATGCCAGAAATCCCATTACGATGACCAACCCATCCGACAACACCCACGAGTCGAAATCCAGCCTCTCACCAGAGATTGCTTTCGGACTGCTAGCTAACGAACAACGACGTGCTGTCCTACAGTGGTTCACAAACGAAACCGTGGATGTCGTGAAAGTTGCCACGCTAGCCGATCACGTCCATGAGGAAATAGATACGGTCGATACGCCACGTCAGGCACAAATTACCCTCACCCATTGCCACCTTCGGAAGCTTGCAAATTATGATATTATTAAATTCAACTCGGATGATGGATTAGTTCGTTACCAATATTTTCCACAGATAGAGGCAATACTAATTATCGCCAATCAGTATGAGTAGCCCAAGTTCGTTCTCAAGAACTACCTAACATCAATCGTGATTTTGTCGTGGTTGATTGGCCGTGTGGTTGAGGTCTAATAGTTTGGAGTTTACCAAACCAATACATCGCTATTCCACCATGAGATGGGTTTCACAACCCGTTTCTCCATATGTTACTGTTCTTTTTGCGTATCAACTTGATCTACAATCACCTTTCCCACACTGTCTACGATAACCTCACAACCTGCATACTCAAACTTCACTAGCCCATCAGACCTCGCATCTCCTTCATGGGTCGGGGCAAAGAGGTTGTCCAATGCATCAGGGTCGATAATCTCATAGAGCGGAATGAGTTCCTGATACGGTCGGTTGACTTCGTCAGCTACTCTCATAACAACCTGTTTTGCGAGCGGTTTTGAGCGGTTACTCACTGGTTCATATGATCCGTTTCGACCAAAGGTTGGCGATGGTGTACTGTCGCGCTTATTCATACTGGCTCTCCATATTCTACTGGGGATTTTGTGTGGCACTTGCCGGTGTGACACGTGCAACCATCTGTTATGGATTGCACCAGTTTAGGTGACAGCTCCACCCACAATAAATAGTTCGGTTACTTATTCGCCGAAGAGTATTTGAGAAGAAAAAGATAATCCTTTAATTTTGAAACCCTACAGAGGGAGTCTGTGAAAGCGACAGTGTGAGTAGCAAGCAATAGAAACTAGATGGAAAAACACGCCATTGGCACCATTCGAAAAGAAAATTCCAACTAGTATTGAGCGAAGGCCACAGTGGCTTTTTAATCGGAACTAGCATGAGCGATCGGTGCTACAGTTGGCACACTGTCGTAAGTAGTGTTTGGACGATAAGAGTTAATTCGCATATATTCGTAGCGATGGCTGAGTATGTTACGCCGCGTTGAGAAGGAAGTGGATATGCTCCAACGACATTTGGAGGTTCTTCAAACAGTCCTTGAGAAAGAACTGATAGGAATCTTGAAGATGTCGAAGTTAATTGACTACCCACCGCATAAGGTGCGCTATTCATTACGGAAGCTTGAAGAAGAAAATTGGACCACACCCACTACACAAGGGGCAATTACAACTGATCAGATTGAGCCTTTTTATGACTAATATTGATGAGGGAGTAGATGAGGTGCATGAAAAGCTGGCCGGAATCGAGTTCGATTCAGAGAAGAAGTGACTGGCTTCAGAGATTCTGGGAGCTCAGTAATCAAGTAAGAACAGTGAGCATTAGTGGAAATGTGCTCGCTATATTGATTTGCTGAATAACGCTATCTTATGAGTTCCGATTAGTAGCAAATTGCTGTTCATAGCTTAGCTCCGTTTTATAGCCCGCTTGTACTAACGCATTTTGGGCGGATTCGAAGCTCTCCGTATCACTGACGCAGTCGCTCAAATCAGAAGTAGCTGAAACAACCGTTGGATCAAGATAAAACGTAACCGTACTTGCAGGAGTCAGCTTAACTGAGCGGTCTCCATCACGAATCATTGTCTCTTTCAGTTTACCCTGGGCCACTTCGACAGGTAGCCTACTTGCTTCTGTGGTAACCATCTCAAGTAATTCGTTCATCTCGTCAATAATTCGTGGAGTAAGACCCCAAGATCCGAGCAAACCATTTCGCTTTGAAGCACGGGTGATTCCGGCAGCTATCTCTTCGTGTGTTAGTTCACCATCACTCCCATAGCCATACACACCAAGACAAGAATTAGTGTCGAGTTGGGTGAGTGCTGAGAGCATGACCGCATCAGTTAGCGGACTTTTTATCCCCGGTTCATCACCGGCAGCTAGAACGTCCCCGCCAGCATCAGTACCGACGACGAGGTCGATTCCGAGTATGTCGCATGCATCATCGAGGCCAGCCGCAACACCACACGCGCCACCGTCGATATCAATGAGCACGACATCCTCCTCATGATGGCATGCAACATGTGTCTCGGCGAATTCAATTCCATCTACTGTGCGTGTTTCACCAGTGGCGAGTGCAACAGTATCATTGAGTGGTTCTATGCCCTCAATCTCTTCGAAATGCCGAGGGCCAGGCCGTGGATCAACAACAACTCGTTCCCAAGCGACGCCACCAAGAATGACGTCTACTCCGTGTGCTTCAAGGAATCGAGCTGTCGGTATGGTACTGACAACATCTCCACACCCACCAACACCGAATACAAGGGCCTTTTTGTGCTCAACTACTTCTTCAAGCGTCTCCATACACAGACTTTCTATACAAGCAAATATAATTGTTTCACCTATCGATTTGACTATTGAATAATTGTCAGTGAGTACTTCCTTATTTACTTGAGACAACCACTATTGTTTTCATCCAGTTCCTTTCTTAGCCATATTTTGATTTTATTGGGCTAACGATTGGCATGAGCCGGTCAATATCCATGAGTACATTGATAACAGTATTTGTGGAAGTATTCAACTGATATTCAAAATAGCTACCTTCCCGGTATCCATCGTTATGCTCCTTAAGTTCTAGCACACTACAGAGTGATAACTCTCGTAGATGGTCACGAATTCGACGTTCGACAAGCGGATCAAGATCAATTGCCTTCGCCATTCGTTGATATTCGGGATAGATTTCACGAGTTCGTGCTGGCGTATTATTTTGCATCTCCATTATTGTGACTGCAGATAGTACCACATGACCGTGGGTAGTGAGATTCCGCATTCCTCGCTCTATTTGTTTTCGCCGAAGTATTGCTTCTGCTTCACGAACGTAGTGTTCATTAACGCGTTCGTCTCCACGTTCTAGTGCAACTTCGCCAGCTTTGTACAGGAGTCGGATGGCTTGCCGAGCACTACCGGTATCCTGTGCAGCAAATGCTGCACAAAGTGGAATCGTATCACACGTCAGTACATCTGGTTGAAAGGCGAACTTAGCGCGTTGATTAAGTATCGTCTGAAGCTCATTGGCATTATACGGTGAGAACTCTATTTCATCATCACACAATGTATCTTTTACTTTTGGGGACAAATTATCTCTGAATTCAAAGTCATTACTGATACCAACTACTCCCAATTTTACATTTTCAACGTATCCGTTTGCTCGAGCACGGGGTAGCTCATAAAGAATATCATCATCAGTTCCGATATTGTCGATTTCGTCGAGAACGATAATCACTATCCCTCCAATTCGCTCAAGCTCATCCCAGAGGAAGTTAAAGACAGTTTGCTGGGGGTATCCTGTAGTCGAGATCGGTCTATCTGATGGTCGCAGTTCGTTGACGAGATGAGTTGCAACTTGATAACTTGAATTAAGAGAATTACACTGCAGCGTAACAGATGACACGTCCAAATCATCGAAACGGTCAGCATCACTCTCCAGTTGTTCAAGCAGCAACTCCGTTGCGACAGTTTTCCCAACGCCTGTTTTCCCATATAGAAATATGTTTTTTGGAGGAGCACCTCGAATTACTGGACTTAGGGCGGAGTGGTAAGCATTGAGCTCATTTTCTCGTTCCAGGAGTTCATTTGGCTGCCACTCATCTCGCAGTGCTTCCTCATTCTCGAAAATTTTTGCCGGACGGTCGAAGGACTTCATCAGCTGGTTGTTGGCTAATAGTCGCTTGCTGAATGGTAATAAAAACCACGGTGTCCGGAGCGTCCTGAACAGACCTCGGCATCCTGAGCAAAACGGCTATTTAATACACTCCCCCTCCACACTGTCCTGAGCACTCGCATTCTAGTAGGACGGTGACTATCATCGAGTGAATTAACTCGGTATCTATGACGGGATCTCTGTAGTACGGATCCGGTTTATTCTTAACCATGATAAGCATTTCCTTTATAGAGCAAGATTGTTTGGCTAGGTACCCTGGACTGAGTGCTCAGGACAAAGTGGGGGGTGTGTGTTATTTGCTCCGGACGGGACGGGGTGAACCGGACACGGTTGTTTGTTCCTCAGCGAGGAACGCCATTTCCAGGGGAGAACTTGAGCATGACACATTTCAATAATTTTGTTGACAAATATGACATCATTTATCTGGGGAAGATATAACTTGTACCTTCCACCTCTCACTTTTCCGGGCTAATACAAGAGGTTGAGTGCTCCCTTCCGTAGCTCCTACCTTCCATTACAAATGTAGGTGTGTAATAGATCTAAAATCAGAACGCTTTACAAATATGGTTCTGTAATGATGATCTCGCCCAATTCGTTTCGGCGCATATGTTCCCGATAGCGGAACGGATCTGGATATGGGTCGGTTCGGATGTAGTCTCAAATATATCATAAACAGGATGGCCTCCAAATAACTCTCCGTTCGGTAGTGAGGAACAGTGGTGCCTGTGGGAAGTACCCCGACTGTATTGGAGTGAGAGCTTTTTTCTGAATATGGTGGTGAAAATTAGGGCCTAACTCAACGGGCGCCAAGTTCGTGGGGAATCATTCAATCGGCGGCATCCATCCGTAGTTACGACAACCAGATCCTCAATCCGAACCCCCCATTGATCTTTGAGATAAGCTCCTGGTTCAATACTAAATACCATTCCTGGTTGAAGTTCGGTCTCATTTCCGTTCACAATGTACGGTGGCTCGTGGATATCTAGACCAACACCATGTCCAGTCCGATGGACAAACTTCTCTGCGAGCCCGTGTTGCTCAAAAACATCTCGGACGGCTTTATCGACTTGGCTAGCAGTCACGCCCGGTTTAACCGTCTGAAAGCCGGCTTCAAGTGCAGCTCGAACGACATCATATACCTCGATAAATCCTATCGGTGGCTCACCAGTAAATACGACTGTCCGCGTCTGATCACTCGGATAACCGTTAATGGTGACTCCGAAGTCGAGTACGACGGGATCACCGGCCTCGATAACAC
Organism: Haladaptatus cibarius D43; assembly: GCF_000710615.1. NCBI lineage: Archaea > Methanobacteriati > Methanobacteriota > Halobacteria > Halobacteriales > Haladaptataceae > Haladaptatus > Haladaptatus cibarius. Next base: position 47,894 of record NZ_JDTH01000010.1, read on the forward strand.
GGTCGCTTACTCGATGATGTGGGTGTGCACCGTTTTCCCCCGATCCAACAATCGTCTGAAACCCAAGTTCCTCTCCCTCTTGTGCAAGAAGGTTCTTTCTAATTTGCTTTGCAAGCTCTCGTTCAGTGAGTCCCACAGCATCAGAGCCAAGTGAACGAATTTTCTTGCTCACTCGATCTGCGATATTCGATGCGTGTTGGAGGTGTTTCAGCTCCGTTTCGTCTTTTTGCATGCGTAGTGGCGAAAGAACGTCCTCCCCGCGCGCGAAGGACGCATTTGGAAGATACTCTTGAATGTCTAAGACAAACCGAGCCTGCATGGTATCATCGAGCAGCACACGGTCTCCATCCAGCGAGAGTTCATCAACTGTACTTTTGAGAATGGTAGCAGGCCCGGTATCGTCTGACCAAGTTCGAATGTCTTCGATCCATGATTCAGTTTGGATTTGGTTTTCGTACATTTCGGGTACTACATACACCGGATCTCCGTCGCTGGGTACAAAACAGAGAAGATGGCGTTCCATTGGTTCGTCGGTAAAACCAGTTAGGAAATGGAGGTTGGAACTCATCGATAGGATTACTGCATCAGCATTTTGTTTTACGAGTTGTTCTTGGCAACGCTGCATTCGCTCTTCTAAATGTGCCTCCATACTGGCTGGTTACTCACTCCCCCATCTTGAATCTCGCTATATTACAGAAAGGTTCTATCGTTTAAAACACGGCTATATTTGAGAAATTAGAAAAGAGAAAGTACTCAGCCATACGTGACATTTATTTCCACGACGTTCGCGGCTTGGAGGACAAGCTCCGGAATCACTTCTTCGAAGCGTTCACTTCTCATTCTCGTCGTAGGAGCGGCTACACTAATTGCTCCAAGCACCTCTTCATTTCTCCCGAGGACTGGTGCTGCGACGCATTGGAGCCCCTCAACTCGCTCCTGACCGCAATATGCGATGCCAGAATCACGAATGGTAGCTAACTCTTCGAAGAGGGTCTCACGGTCGGTGATCGTGTTCTTAGTCGCTGCTGGGAGTCCATGTGTGTCCAAAATCTCGTGTACTCGCTTCTCGGGCAGATATGCGAGGATTGCTTTCCCAAGTGCGGTATTATGGAGATATCGGCGCTTTCCAGTGTGCGTATCAAGTGTCACTGCCTTTTCTCCTCGTGCACGAAAGAGATAGACTCCTCGTCCGTGTTCTTCAACCATTAGGTTCGCGAGCTCGCCACTTTCTTCCGCTAAACTCTGTACTTCGGGCCGACCAACCTCGTATATCTTCCGCCGCTTTCGTGCATATTCACCAATCTCGAAGAAGCCGAGTCCGACAACGTAGGTATCATCGACCTTTGTCACGTAATCATGTTGGCGTAGCGTTGTGAGGTGATCATGAACCGTACTTTTTGACATCGGTAAGTGATCCGCCAGTTCCGTTACCCCTGCTCCATCAAGTTCTTTAAGTGCCTCCACAATCCGTATCGTGTTTTCGGTGGTTCGAAGGTACTCTTTTCGTCTCTTTTCCATAGTTAGCAAGGTGTTGCATGTGAAGCTACAAATAGATTGTTCCGGGATGCCGAACAATATTGGTGAAAGTACGTATGATTTTCTCTCAGATGTTTATCGAAGGAAAAACCCCTTGCCGAATGGATCTGCTGGATCAATGAAAAACTCGTGTTGACCTGTTATGTGCGCATATCCGCGAACCCTTGGATAGATCGCTGAATAGCCCTCGTAATCAGTTGCTTCTGTATACGACCCGACGAATTTCGAACCGACGATACTCTCAACTTCGAAAGTCTCATCAGGCGAGAGGGAACCTGCTGACGATTGAAGAGCGATACGGGCACTTACCCCTGTGCCAGTCGGACAGCGATCAACTTCACCGTTTGCAAATACACAGACGTTCCGACTGTCAGCATTCTCATCTTCTGGATCTCCCGTAAGTATTGTTCCGTAGAGGAATCCGAGATCGTCTGACTCTGGATGCTCAACCTTGACTTCTTTGGCGATTGCTTCTTTTATTGTTTGTCCGATTTCTACTATCTCCCCGAAATGATCCGCATTCAGCTTCACATCAAACTGTTCGGCATCACAGAACGCATAGAATGCTCCACCAAATGCAATGTCGAATCGGATCGTCCCCCAGGGTGGGACATGGACTGTTTGATCTCGTGCGTAGACAAATGACGGAACATTTGTGAACTCCACTGATTCTACCACTCCCTTATGCCGATAAACGACCGCCGTTACGCGTCCAGCAGGAGTATCTATGACAATCTCATCATGATTGGGGGTGATTCCTAGTAAATTAGTATCCGCGGCTATCTTCGCAAGCGCGATGATGCCATGTCCGCACATTGTACTGTACCCTTCATTATGGAGGAAGAGTACCCCAAAGTCTGCATCATCATCGTTTGGTTCGGTAACAACGGCCCCATACATATCCGCATGTCCTCGCGGTTCCCACATGAGTGCCCGTCGGTATTCATCTAGTTCCTGTTCCATATATCGCCGTTTCGCCCGAACTGTGGTACCTTCTAACGGGGGTAGTCCGTTGGTGATGACTCGAAGGGGCTCGCCACCCGTATGAGCATCAACGGTTTCAATTTCGGTCCACTCCTCCGGCGGTTGCCAGGTCGGATCGGTAGCATTCATAATCGATCTTTCTCGTTTGGGGGTTCGTCGAGACGGATTCGACACGTTGCTCAGAATCAAACTTCCTCGCTAACTACTTATATCTATAGGTGACTGTGAATCATCATCTGGTTCCTCGAACCACACAATTATGTGTATTGAACTGGAATTCACCGCTCATGCGGGTGATTATCATTGGCGGTGGCATCATTGGATTGGCGTCTGCGTATTACCTTAGACAACGCGAAATCGACGTCACGGTACTTGAGAAATCGACGATCGGATCCGGAAGTACCGATCGGGCTAATGGCGGTATCCGAGCTCAGTTTTCATCACCGGTGAGTGCAGCCCTCTCAAAGGAGAGCATTAAGATATGGGAGACGTTCGATGAGGAATTTGACACCGATATTAGCTATCGTCGCCCAGGCTATCTCTTCCTTGCCCGGACGGAATCAACAGTTGAACGTTTTCACGAGAATGTGCGACAACAGAACAAACTCGGTGTCGAGAGTGAGTTTGTGACTCCTGGTGAAGCTGAACAGCTGTGTCCGAAACTGAAATCCGACCAATTTCTCGGAGGAACGTACTGCCCTACTGACGGTTTCGCAGATCCCCATCTCGGATTGCAGGGATTCTCTATCGCTGCGAATGAGGCCGGTGCAGATATCCGAACAAACGTCGAGGTGACTGATGTGCTTCAGCGGGACTCAGACGGCAAGGTCACGGGAGTTCGGACGGATTCTGAGAAATTCAACGCTGACTACGTCGTAAATGCGACGGGTGCGTGGGCAAATGAAATCGGAGAAATGGTCGGACTCGATATTCCAATTTCACCGCGCCGCCGTCAACTCATGGTCGTCGATCCGGAGAATCCAATTGACGATTCTGTTCCGTTCACGATTGACCTTGATCGAAGCGCTCACTTCAGACCCGAACGCGACGGTGCGGCTGTTGTCGGTGGCCATTTTTCCGATGTTGACCCGGAAATGGATCCTGATGCCTATAAAGAGAAAATGGATTTGGATTGGGCTGCTAAAACGATTGAGGAGGCGTCGAAGTGTGCAGAGTATTTCGGCCCGGAGTCTCGTGTAAAGCGAGGTTGGGCTGGGCTGTACGCTGTGACTCCTGATCACCATCCAATAATCGAAGAATCCTTTCCTGGATTCATTAACGCTGCTGGATTCTCGGGACATGGGTTTATGCAAGCTCCAGCAACAGGACAGATCGTGGCGGAACTCATCGCTGATGGCGACGCCTCACTGATCGATATTTCACAGCTAACTGCCGAACGGTTTTCCCGCGGTGTGCATCTCGAAGAGGGCACCGTGATCAATTAAGTGACGATGACGAATCCCTGACGGTCAGAAGGGAGCTAGCTATCTGGAACCCTCGAAAATAGTTCACCCATCCTAAATTATTTATACACATCTGCTTCCAAAAGACATGGGGACAGCTCAAGTAGACTCAGTCGAACCCACCCTCTCTTGGTTACCCCCTTTGAACCGTTGAAAATAGTAATTCTATACATTGATGGCATTCATGGGAACTCCATTGAATAATAGATTTATACCTCTGGACTGAAAATGCTCCATATGGTCAACATAGACCACTCTGCCAGCAGAATGGATCGGATTCCCTTCTCTGGAATACGGAAAATTTTCGAAGAGTGCGACCGACTCGAGCAATCTGGAACTGATGTTGTACACTTGGAAATCGGTCGTCCCGACTTCGATACGCCGAGTGAAATCAAGCAAGCTGGAAGTCAGGCACTTTCCGATGGACATGTCCACTACACCTCCAATTACGGAATTGCTCCGCTTCGATCAGCCCTTGCCGATAAGCTATCTGCTGAGAACAGGATCGATTATGAGCCAGAGAGCGAGATTGTCGTGACGACCGGCGCAACTGAGGCAATCTTTGTAACAATGCTCGCCCTAGTTGAAGAGGGTGACGAGGTACTAATTCCAGACCCCTGCTGGACGTACGCCTCTAGTATTCGCATGGCCGGCGGTAATCCAGTCACTTACGAGCTAGACCCGGAAACAGGCTTTAAGCCAGACCTCGATTCACTGACGGAAGCAGTATCAGAGCGAACTAAACTGTTAGTTCTGAACAGCCCCCACAATCCAACTGGTGGTGTTGTAGACCAAGATACGTTGAACGCCATCGGGGACTTCGTGATCGACAATGACCTGTTGCTGCTCTCGGATGAGATCTACGAGAAAATCCGGTACGACGGTTCGGAGCACTTGAGTCCTGCCGCTGAAAATACCCTATTCAACCGGACGGTAACGATTAACGGGTTTTCCAAAGCGTATTCGATGACTGGATGGCGACTTGGTTATCTCGCAGCTCCAGCCGAACTCATCAACTCAATTGTCCGTGTTCGGCAGTATACGACAACCTGTGCGCCGTCGATTTCACAACATGCTGGCGTCCGTGCACTCCAAAGTGGTCTCCATGAACCGATGGTCAATGCGTTTGCACGTCGGCGTGAACGTATCATGGAGCGAATCGAAAACATTCCCGGGATGTCGTGTCCAACACTGTCGGGTGCCTTTTATGCCTTCCCGACAACACCTGACGGGTATCCTGATGAAGAAGAGTTTGTTTGGTCGCTCCTCCGAGAGGCAGGTGTTGCATTTGTCCCAGGATCCGTCTTTGGTGAGTCGGGACATGGCCGATTCCGAATTGCCTATTCCAATTCGGTCGAACGAATTGACGAGGCATTCGATCGTCTTGAGGATTGGCTCTGACTGAAACCTGGGGTATAAGCAGGAACTGTTAGCTGTTCCATTTCCGAAGGCCGATGAATTCACATCCTCTTTGTCATATTTTATCAATGTCACAAGCTACCATTCATCATTAACTATATGTATGAACAAGTTATAGTGTTGGCTGGAGTAATGAAAGCATGGTGCAAGCAGGCACAAATACAGTTATGGGCTTAGTTGGATACTTAATAGTAGTTATATTAATAGGTTATTGGGGTTCGAAAAAAGTCGAATCGGAAGAAGACTTCTTTTTAGGTGGAGAGAAACTCCCTGGCTGGGCACTGGCACTCTCAGAGCGAAGTTCGGGGATGTCCGGATGGCTTCTTTTAGGTATGCCAGGATTGGCATGGGCGACTGGACTTTCCTCTGTTTGGGTTCTCGTAGGTGCATCAGGTGGTGCGATCATTCAATGGGTAATCTACTCAAAGCCGTTTATGAACGGACGGAAGGAAACGGGGGCGATTACACCAATTGGACTTATTGCGGAGAAACTGCCAGGTGATTCACCGATGATACGGCTGCTTCCTGCCCTCGTGACATTCGTATTCTACATGGGATACGTCGGGTCGCAGTTCCTCGCTGGTGGGAAGATTCTCCAGCAGATTTTCGGAATCACGCCTCTCACGGGACTGCTTATCGTCGCGGTCATGATTATCGCTTACTCCCTTGCCGGTGGCTTCCTGGCCGTCGTTTGGACCGATGCATTGCAAGCATTGTTGATGGTGTTTACTCTCATCGTTTTGCCCGCGATACTACTCGTGAGCGTCGTTAGTGATCCCTCGCTTTCAGTCATGGGTAGCTTGGAAGCAGCTGGTGAGGGACGAGCGTCGTGGTTTGGAGGTAAGACCGGAGCAGCTGCACTGCTCCTCCTTGGCGCAAATCTGAGCTGGATTTTTGCTGACCTCGGTGGCTATCCTCACCTGGATGTCAGATTGATGGCGATGCCCAACAATGAGGAGCGAAAAACAGCGGTCATCATCGCAACCTTCTGGGGAATACTCACTTCCATTGGTGCAGTTCTCCTCGGCCTACTAACTCGAACCCTCCACGGTGCGCCCCAAGCGATTCAGGCCGACCGTGAGATGGTTCTCCCATTTATGGTTCTCGAACATACACCGGGACTCCTTGGTGGAATAATGCTCGCTGGTGCGCTCGCAGCGATGATGTCAACGGCTGACTCGCAACTCGTTGTCGCAAGTTCCGCTGCGGCACAAGACGTCTACAACAAAGTGGTTGCAAAAGAACGCACGTTCAGTGAGAAAACCCGACTTCGTATCTCACGAGCAGCAACGTTGATTGTTGGACTTGTCGGTCTTACCATTGCACTCTCCGTTGAAGATCTCGTTTATACCTTGGTAAGCTACTCTGCAACGGGACTGTTCTCGGCTTTCGGGCCAGCGTTCACCCTCCTGTTCTTCTGGCGGGACAATCTCTCAAAAGCTGGCGTTGCTGCAGCGTTCCTTGTCGGACCTGCAGTTACTATCCTGTGGACTGCATTAGGCTTCACATCAATTGTTACGGTTCGCCTTGTTGCCCCCCCGATTGGTTTTGCAGCCGCTATCCTCGCGTCGCTGATTTGGCCACGTGAGGAAGTAACTGAGACGCCGTCACCCGAAACACCGACGGTGCAGGACTAATCGCCGCCGTATACTTCTCACCTCCGCTAAGCTCTCATAAGCCAGAAGCGGCCCAGTGCTACTATTGCTACACTAACCACGAGCAGAAGGATTTCCGTCGATGTCGGCTCTTCTATCGATTGGCCTTGCTCGACTCGAAGATGTCTGAAAAAACCGGAACTTGCTCAGTCGGAAATCGGAGTAGACAGAAGTGGTCATGCTTTGCTTCCAATGAACTACTCCACTATTATACTTCGTTATCCTCCATCAATTAGATGTGTTGATTAAAGTTAATATTTTGACACGAATTCACTCCGGCATCTTTATGAAGAGTTAGGAGGAAAATATGAACCGATGAAGTCTGGTACCTTTGAGAACGAGCAAACCGTACAAACACACCAGCAAAAAGGAACCACAGAAGAGTTCCATCAAGCGTACGAAGATGCTGTCGAAACCGTTCGTGATGAGCTTGGAGGGGAGTATCCGCTTTGGATTTCCGGCCAGCCGGTTGAGACCGATGACACGTTTACGGTTACCAATCCTGGTGATTTCGACCAAGTGATCGGAGAATTCGCCTCGGGCGAACCGAACCATGTCGATCAAGCCGTTGAGGCTGCCTCCGAAGCATTCGACGACTGGCGAAACACTTCCTGGGAGAAGCGAGCCGAAATCTTCAACCAAGCAGCCGACAATATTCATGACCGGAAGTACGAGCTCGTTGCGACAATGGCTCTTGAAAACGGGAAAAATCGGGGTGAAGCAATCGCCGAAGTTGACGAGGCCATCGATTTCCTTCGATTCTACAGTCAGGAAATTGAAAGGAATAACGGTTACACGTTCGATAGAGGCGAACCAACACCGAACCAACACTGTACAAACGAACTTCTTCCATATGGTGTCTTCGGGGTTGTAACACCATTCAACTTCCCGTTGGCAATTCTGGCTGGAATGACGACCGGCGCAGTAATCACTGGAAACACTGCTGTCGTGAAACCGGCAAGCACGACTCCCTTGGTCGCGCATAAATTTATCGAAATACTGAATGATGCAGGGATTCCGGATGGTGTCGTAAATCTCGTTACTGGTGGAGGCAGCTCAGTCGGACAACCACTGATCGAGCATGAAGACGTCGTCGGCTTTGCCTTCACGGGGTCTCGAAAGGTCGGTCTTACCATTCAGGAGACTTTCCAGGAGATGGGAAAACGAGGGCCAGTTGTCGCCGAATTGGGTGGCAAAAACCCAGTCATTGTCTCTGATACAGCTGACCTGTCAAAAGCGGTGTCGGGAGTCAAGCTTGGGGCATTTTCTTTTAGCGGTCAAAAGTGTTCAGCGACATCTCGCGTCTATGTCCACGAAGATGTTATTGATTCGTTCACTGAGCAGTTGGTCGCAGAAACTATGGAGTTGACGATTGGCGTACCAGAAAACGAGGACACCGTAGTTTCACCGCTTATCGACGACAGTGCCTTGGATCGATATCACGAAATCTGCGACTTGGCACGGGCTGACGGTACAGTACATACTGGTGGTGAGCAGGTTGCCGACTCAGAACTACCCGAGGGTCGATACGTACAACCAACTGTCGTAACGGATATTCCGCACGACCATGAGCTCGCAACGGAGGAACATTTCCTCCCGTTTGTAACTATCCATCCCGTCTCAAGTCTTGACGAAGCGATTACCAAGGCTAACGATAGTGACTATGCACTTTGTGCTGGTCTCTTCTCCGAGGGTCAGGAAGAAATCGACGTCTGGTTCGATCGAATCGAATCTGGAATGTGTTACGTGAACCGCTCACAAAGTGCCACAACCGGAGCGCTAGTCCATGCACAACCCTTCGGTGGCTGGAAATTCTCCGGAACGACTGGTAAATTCGCTGGTGGCTATTGGTATCTTCCCCAATTTATGCGCCAACAGAGTCGAACAGTTGTCGGAGACGTTGGAAACCAATAATTGACACACCGGTATCGTAATCAAAGCTGAACGGTCGAACCCCAACGTCTTTTCTTTAACATCTGAAAACAGGTTAAAGAGCTCGCTATCCCCCAGTGCCTGTGTATCAGCGTGTACCGCAGATGGATTCCTGCAACCGAACTACTAAATAGTGAGAGGACACCATTCCAACTGCTATGACCCTTGGAATAGAGGACAATGTGGCGTTAGTTACAGCATCGAGCAGTGGCCTTGGCAGAGCGTCGGCCAGAGTGCTTGCTAAAGAAGACGCGAACGTCGTACTCAACGGCCGAAACAAGACCGACATCAATGAAGCAGTTAGCGCCCTCGATGGTCTGGGGAATGGCAAGGTTATCGGTGTCCAAGGCGACCTCACGGAAAAAGACGATATCAAGAACCTTGTTCAAACAACCGTCGATGAATTTGACCGGTTGGATCATCTCGTCACCAGCGCTGGTGGTCCACCAAGCGGGCCATTCACGGAAACGACGGACGATGATTGGTATCACGCATTCGATTTGCTAGTCATGAGTGTGGTTCGTCTCGTTCGCGAATCGATTCCTCATCTTCAAGATGGTCAGGGCGGAACAATCGTCAATATCACATCTCGAAGTGTTAAAGAGGCTATTGACTCACTTGTACTTTCGAACTCGGTACGAATGGGCGTTATCGGTCTCGAAAAAACGCTCTCGAAAGAACTCGCGCCTGAAATCCGGGCAAATGCTGTGCTACCTGGTCCACACGAAACAAGCCGGATTCAGGAACTCGTTGAACAATCTGTCGAACGGGGTGAATACGATTCCTACGAAGATGGACTGCAGGCACGTGGTGAAAGTATCCCACTCGGACGGATTGGTGATCCGAACGAACTCGGAGAAGTCGTTGCATTCCTTTCTTCTCCCCGCTCGAGTTATTTAAATGGAGTCGCTATTCCGATTGATGGCGGAGCAGGTGCTGCAAACCTCTAACCTACTTTCCTGCCGTCTGTTGTAATGCGATTAGATGGAAGTAGAGTATACTCCTTAGTGGAAGACACGGCTCCTCCACAATATTAAAATAGCATGTACCCTATCTAATAGACGGAACAGATGAAGTCTGTAAGCTTTAGTAACGCGGATACGTACGAACCTGACGACGGATGGCAGCGTGTGTCACTTGCCGGTAGTGACCAATTCACGTTCGAGTGGTTTGAGAAACCTCCAGGTCATTCGTCCCCAATGCACGACCATGAGAATGAGCAGGTTTGTATCGTTCTCCAGGGTGAACTCACTATTCACACAGAAGATGACAAAACCACCCTCGAGCGGTTCGACTCTGCCTGGCTAGATGCGTGGGAATCTCACCGTGTCGAAAATACCGGGGACGATCGCGCCGTCGCAATTGATGTCTTTGCACCCGGCCGAGGCTTCGAATTCTGGACCGACCGAGAAGACTAGTAGCGCATGATCTACTTAGAAAAATACATCACTGTTATTATTCGAACTGGCTGATTAGCGACGGCACGACTTCGAAAAGGTCGTCAACGATACCATAATCTGCAATATCGAAGATAGGGGCATTTGGATCAGTATTGATTGCAACGATGGTGTCTGAACCCTTCATGCCTGCGACGTGCTGGACTGCTCCGGAAATTCCGATGGCAAGATAAACGTCCGGGGTTACAACCTTGCCCGACTGTCCAACTTGTCTGCTATCTGGCAGCCATCCATTATCAACTATCGGTCGTGATGCTGATAGGGTTGCGTCCATCACTTCTGCAAGTTCCTGAATAAGAGTGAGATTATCTTCTTCCTCAATACCTCGTCCGATGCTAATGAGTATGTCTGCTTGTGAGATGTCGACATCTCCATCCATGACATCAACGAATTTTTCGACAGCTACTGTGGATCTCTCGATATCGACAGGAAACTCACGCACAGTGGCAGAGCCTGACGAATTTGCTTTTACCCACTCAGTACTTCGAATGGTTGCAACCGGGACACCATCTGTAACTACAATATCTGTTTCAACCTTCGATCCATGTCGCTCGCGTGTTAGCACGATTTTATCATTGGTTTCGATGCCAGTGACGTCTGTAACGATCGGTGTATCGAGTGTGCTTGCAACGGCGGGTGCATAGTCTAGGCCATTGACACTGTGCGGCATCACGACGCCAACCAAATTTCGCTCGCTGGCAAGCGAAACAATGCTTTGATGATAGATATCGTGGTTGAACTTCTCCCCTTCAGGAACCCAGTAAACCGTATCTACACCACTACGATTCAATTCACTCGCAAATTTCTTTGAATTCTCTCCAATGACTACGACCGCGAGAGAGGCATCGAGACCGCTGGCAAGCTCCTTACCTGCGGTTATTGCTTCAAAGCTTACATCACGAAGCTCTCCACCACGGTGTTCTGCGACTACCAGAACTTCACTCATTATGCATCCACCCTCCTTTCTCGGAGGAGCTCGGCAAGTTCGGACGCTACTTCGTCTGCTTCTCCCTCAAAACGAACCATGTCGCTTTCACTCTCCGGTTTAACAAGGGATCGTCGCTCTAACTGTTGTGTAAAGTGATCCGAGTCAAGATCTAAATCCGCAAGGTCTATTTCCTCAATTTCCTTCCTCTTTGCCTGTCGAATGCCTCGAAGGCTTGCGTATCGGGGATCGTTTATTCCAGTTTGGATGGTAAGAACAGCTGGAAGCGGGACGGACGCTACCTCCTCAACGCCACCTTCAAGCTCCCGCCGAACACGAGCAGTGTCCTCGGTGAGCTGAAGATGATTAACCACGGCAGCCCAATGGAATCCGATGCGCTCTGCAAGCATAACACCGGTTACGCCGAAACCGTCGTCGTCTGCCTGAACGCCAGTTAGAATCAGATCTGGCTTCTCGCGATCGACGATGGCTTCAAGTACGGTTGCACGTACACGCGCGTCAACGATATCTTGGCTGAAAATATCATCCCAGAACCGAATGGCTCGGTCCACATCTTTTGCTAACGCGAGACGGATTGTTTCCTCACATGTTTCTGGGCCGATGGTGGCGCTAACAATTTCGACTTCTTCTGAACGTTCCTCACTAATTTGGACAGCCGTCTCGATTGCATACTCGTCCCACTCATTCAGCACATGCTCTTTGTACCGCTCCTTGATCACTAAGTCGCTGATTTCGAAATCTTCAGCTAGCTCTGCAACCTCTTTGACCAATACTAACACCTTCATCTGTGGTCTTACTAAAGACAGCACTATAAGCACAAAAATATATTGTTAGCGCCAGAACTGGCTTCAATATCTGGGATCTATTGATGGTGACTAAATGATATGATTAGGGATGAGCTAGTTTATTCTGCTCAATATGAGATGATGTTACTCTCCAAATCTCTTGGGTAGTAGGTTATCGACTCGACACCGGATTCTGTAACAATGATAGTGTCTGAGTGCCGATAGCCGGCGACATCTGGAACGAACAGGGCGGGTTCAATCGTGTAGGCATGTCCGGGTTGGATAACCTCGTCGCTTCCTCTGTCGAGGAACCCGCGTTCGTGGACACCAAGGCCGATATTGTGCCCTGTATGATGCTGAGTGTATTCGAGGAGACCGTGCTCCTCGCAGTAATCATGAACGGCTTGGTCAACGTCGGCGACAGGAACACCGGGATCACACGCCTCGATCGCGAGTGTCTGCATCTCAAGCATATGCTCGAAGTAATGTCGATGTTCGTCACTCACTTCTCCGATGAACATCGTTCGTTCGAGTTCGCTAATGTAGCCATCAACGTTTGCAGTCGCACCTGTGATAATAACGTCTCCATGTTCTAACCGGCGGTTTTCTGTTAACCCGTGGGGAAGGGCAGTGTTTGGCCCAGAGAGAAAACCACATGACGCCGGGAAACCGCCTCGAAGTCGTGATTGGTATCGCTCTCCAAGGGTGTCGAGCATTGCCATTGACGCATCGAGGCTCGCCTTCTTTGCCACCCAGAGTTCATGTTTCCCTGGCTCGGCATAATCCTCAAGTTTTCGGTGAGCGAGATTCCCCCATTTTGCAGATTCCCGCATCAGACTCTGCTCGGTGGGTGACTTAGCTTTCCGATACTCTTTGATCCATTCCACCGTTTCAACAGTGACATCGGCGAACTCGTCAAGTGTTGGGCCAGAGTATCCCCAGTACCCAGGTGCACCGTTCATATCTGCGACAACGTGCTCGACATTGAGGTCAGAAAGCATCTCTGCAATGATTTCTTCCGGGGTTGCAGATGGATGTTCATAGTAAGTCGCATCTGTCCCAGATCCCCCTGGATAATCGTAGTACCAATAGATTTCATCGAGAAGCGGGAATTCATCGCCATCGGTTCGATCTAGCTCCAATCGTGGAACTGTGAGACTTACCTGGTCTTGTGTGACGGCGAGACAAACTGGTCGCTCTGTCTGCAAGTGATGGAACCCACTCAACCAACCGATATCCACTGACGAAAAGAGGCAAAGGGCGTCGGCATTATTAGCCGCGAGATCGTCGCGAACGCGCGAGATGTGACTGTGGTACTCCGCTGTTGGAACTCTCGTTGGAGCCATACAGAAAGGCTATCAGGTAATATAATAAATGTTGGCCACTTTATTTCGACTCTAAATATCTACTATTACACATAAAGGTTATATCTACTGAGTTTGTCATCGCCTATCATGGCTAGTAAGCCACCGCATAACAAGCGGATAGACCGACGGGCATACCTATCAGCTCTTGGGATGGTTGGTGCAGGAGTTGCTACGGCAGGTTGCAGTTCGAACAACGGATCGGAGGATGATACGAACGGATCAAACGGAAACACGCTCATTGTCGGTCAGAATACGAAGATGTCCGGCGATGAACCACTCGACCCGCACCGTGCCACACGCATTGGTACACAGGAAGTGTTGTTTGCTATCAACGAGCCGCTCTTTCGTGTCAATCCGGATCTGAAACCAGTTCCTCACTTGGCAAAGAAATACTCGATGAACGACGATGCGACCGAATATACTCTTATCCTCGAGGAAGGTATCAAGTTCCATAATGGTGAAAAACTAACTGCAGAGGTCGCAAAATGGAATCTCGATAGGTTCGTCAGTGAATCTCCGATGGGATATCTCGCAGGAAACGTCTCCAAAACAGAGGTCACGGGGGATTACGAAATCACCGTCAAGTACGATAGCCCATTCCCCTTGCTCCCGAGAGGCCTTTCAGCATGGAATTCTGCTCTCGTCTCAAAGAAGGCAGTTGAGAAAGCGGGCAAAAAATATGGCCAGAATGTTATCGTGGGAACCGGCCCCTATAAGTTCAAAAACTGGTCTCGTGGTGCTTTCATCGAGACGGAACGGTTTGATGAATATGACTGGGGACCAGATTGGGTTCAGAATACGGGTCCCGGAAAGGTGAAGAAATTCCGATTCGAATCCCATCCCGAACCGACGACCCTTCTCAATGAACTTACTGATGGCGATGTCCATCTTTCGAAGTCCGTGCTTCTTTCTGACGCTAAAAAAGTGGAGCAGGATTCTAATACGGGGCTCAAGCGCAAAAAATTCACCCGGCAGGCATATCTCTGTCCGAATACTCAGAAGGAGCCAATGAATGACGTGCGCGTTCGGAAAGCAGTTACACACGCGATAAAGAAAGATGCAGTTACTGAAGCAGCACTTGGTGGTGAAGGATACGATATTTGGGCGCTCATGCCACCAATGGCGAAAAATGCGTTGGATAAAGATCGTGCAAAGAGGACTGGACAACAGTTCAACCCTGGGAAAGCCCGCAGCCTTCTTGAACAAGCCGGATGGACGAACTCGAAACAGGGTCAAGTCAGATCGAAAGGTGGGAAGAAACTTCAAATTGACTTTCTCACATTTACGATCTCTCGGGAGAAGAAAATCGGAACAACGATACAGCCGATGTTAGAGAAGGTAGGTTTCAAAACGAATCTAAAGATTCTCGAAGCGGGGACACTCTACAAGAAACTTGAAGCTGGTGAACATGATTTGGTCGTGATGGGGTATGGCGGTCAGTATGCTCTTGAGACGCTTTCAGCGACTCTCACAAGCGCTCAAAGTGCTAAGAAGGGCGGAACGAACTACTCACTCTGGGAAAACAAGGAGTTCGACAATCTGCTTCAAAAAGCGCAGACGTCCACGAGCGATGAGAAGCGTAATCAAGCAATCGTTGATGCTCAACTCGTCGTACAAGAACAGGCCCCTGTCGTACCAGTTTTGGCTTATAACAAGATTCTCGGCTACAAAAATTCGGTTAGCGGTATCGATACGATGACGAACGATCATCCATGGTGGCCGGTCAAAGAGTACCTTCGCCATCTCGAACTCGGACTCTGAAAAATTCGACAATGTATAAGTACATCGTTAGACGACTCCTCGTGACTATCCCCGTCATCATCGGCGTCACGATCGTTATTTCATCGATTGTGTACATGGCACCAGGCAATCCGGCGCGAATTGCACTCGGTACGAACGCAGACGCGGAGGCAGTTGCAGATCTCGAACAAGAAATGGGATTGAATGAACCTCCTCACATTCGCTATCTTGACTGGATGTGGGGTGTCGTGCAAGGTGACTTTGGCGAGTCAATCCGTGGCGGTCGTGAAGTAACCGATATGATATCTGAGCGATTAGTTCCGACATTAGAGTTAGCCCTCGTTGCAATGGTGATCACCTTCATTATCGCACTTCCGCTTGGCGTCATCAGTGCAGTCAAACAGTACAGTTGGGCCGATAATTTGTCGATGCTCTTCGCCATCTTCTGGATATCAATGCCGTCATTCTGGCTTGGGTTACTACTTATCTTGGTCTTCTCAGTCAGACTGGATCTGTTCCCAATTTCCGGTCGAACCGGAGCGATATTCACACTAACTTGGTTGTCTTCCCTCGCACTGCCCGCTATCGCGACGGGAACCCGTCGTGCTGGCCTCCTCACACGAATGACCCGGTCGTCAATGTTGGAGGTTCTCAATGAGGATTACATCAGAACTGCTCGTGGGAAAGGAATCGGTGAAAAAAGCGTCATTTATACGCATGCTATGAAAAACGCGATGATTCCGATTATCACCCTTATTGGGCTCCAAATTCCACTAATTTTCTCCGGTACCGTCATTATCGAGACGGTTTTTTCGTGGCCTGGAATGGGCCGACTACTCGTTGATGCTGTCCTTTCGAGGAATTATCCTGTAATTCAGGGAACCGTCCTCATATATTCGATTATCGTCATCCTCTCGAATCTCTTCGTCGATATAACTTATAGTTATTTCGACCCTCGAATTTCCTACGACTAACTATCATCTATTCTAAGAGAAGTTTGGACAACGTCTAAACTTATAGCTTTGCGCGTTCGAGAGATTCGTCGACGCCGTTGTCTGAGTGGACGATACTAGAGACGGCACGCGTCATTGCCTCTGGGTCTTCGTGTTGGAAAATACTCCTTCCCATGGAAACGCCTGCTGCACCAGCATCCATTGCCCCGCGAACGTTCTCGAGCATGTCACGGTCGCTTTGTGGATTTCCTCCGGCCATGATGACTGGAAGTTCTGTTGAATTTACTACCTCCTTGAAACTTTGTGCACTACCTGTGTATCCGGTTTTTGCGACATCTGCTCCAACCTCCTCTGCTAACCGAACCGCGTGGCCAGCCTGGTCAGCATTGTCCTCATCGACACCAGGGCCACGAGCGTACGTCATTGCGAGCACTGGCATCCCGTATTCTGCAGCATCACGTGTAATCCCAGCGAGTTGCTCTATCTGTTTTGGCTCAGAGTCACTCCCAACATTCATATGGAGCGAAACAGCGTCAGCACCGAGTCGTACGGCTTCTGCGACAGTACCAGTAACCCGCTTATCGTTCGTATCCGGGCCAAGTGTAGTTGATGCATTCAGATGAATAATGTAGCCTTTTCCGTTCTTGTTCGGGTGGACACGACGTGCAAGTCCTTTCTGGGTGAGAACGCTGTCGGCTCCTCCGCGTGTGACCGCATCAATTGTGTCTTCAATCCGTTTCAGTCCCGGAGTTGCACCGATAGTAATCCCGTGATCCATCGGGACGTTAAGGATTCGTCCGTCAGTTCCAATGCGTGCGAGTCGTGCGTCGATTCCGGTTGACATCATTATACACACAGTGGCTTTCCCTATAAGAAGTTCCGACTTGGGTAGGAGTTGCCAATCACACTCGAAATTTCTCATGAGCGACTCCACAAACCTATGCGGAAGCTTAACAAGGGGAAACTGTGATAGTAAATGTGATGGCACAGAAGCAGGGAACGCAGAGCGATATAGCCCAGCAGCGGGTGGATACGAGTTTCCGTTCACGGTCGAAGGTTGTCGTTCGACGACTCAGGCGAAGTAACTTCGCTCTATTCGGACTCGGCATCGTGATGGTGCTTCTGCTTACAGCAGCATTCGCACCATTTATCGCACCATTCGAACCAACGAACCAGCATTATAATGCCCTCAAACAACCACCGTCTCTCGAACATCCATTCGGGACAGACACCTATGGGCGTGATATTTTCTCGCGTGTCGTCTTTGGGGCCCGATATACGGTCTTTCTTGGCATCGTTATCGTCGGAATTCAAATGATAATCGGCGTCTCATTCGGATTGATTGCAGGGTATTACGGTGGTTGGACGGAATCAGCAATCATGCGACTAGTGGATATCAGTCTCTCAATCCCCGCAATCGTGCTTGCTCTTGCGATTGCAGGGATGCTCGGTGGAGGCTTAATTCCGCTTGTTGTCGCTGTGAGCCTTGTCGGTTGGCGAGGATTTGCTCGCCTAGTACGAGGTGATGTCAAGTCAGTAATGGAAGAAGAGTATATCGAGTCAGCACGAGCGGCCGGTGCGACAGATCTCCGAATCACCGCGCGCCATATCTTGCCAAACGCCGCATCCAGTATCATTGTCTACGCAACGCTCACCATTCCAACCGTGATTCTTTGGAGCGCAGCACTGTCGTTCCTTGGAATGGGTGTCCAACCACCAAAGCCCGAATGGGGCGCGCTCATCGCTGCCGGACGTGGTGAAATCGCTGATGCTTGGTGGATCGCAACATTTCCCGGTCTTGCGATTATGTTGGTCGTCATCGGATTCAACGCGCTCGGGGATGGCCTTAGAGATGCATTAGACCCAAAACAATCACAATAACATGACACAACCACTCCTCAAAATCGACGATTTGCACGTTCACTTTCACACTGAAGAAGGAACAGTTGAAGCGCTTGATGGTGTCAACCTGGAAATCTATGAAGATGAAGTGCTCGGTATTATCGGTGAGAGCGGTTGCGGAAAGAGCGTTACTGCGTTATCTACAATAGGCCTCCTTCAGTCCCCTCCCGCTGAGATTGTAAGCGGGAGCATAGAATACGCTGGACGGGATATTCTCAGTCATTCCCAACGGGAACTTAACAACATTCGTGGGAACGATGTTACAATGGTCTACCAAGATCCGATGACCTCACTCAATCCAGTGCTTACTATTGGAAAGCAAGTGACCGAACCATTACGTACACATAGTGACGTTTCTGCGTCGGCAGCCCGCCAACAAGCGATCGAAATGCTCGAGGCCTGCGGACTTGCTGATGCTGATCGGATTATGGATCAGTATCCGAATGAGCTCAGTGGCGGCATGCGACAACGAGTTGTTATTGCGATGGCACTGATAACCGAACCCAAGCTATTGCTCGCAGATGAACCGACAACTGCACTCGATGTTACTATCCAAGCACAGATCATGGATTTGCTGAAAGAACTGCAGGAAGAATTTGGGATGAGTATTCTCTTTATTTCCCACGATCTTGGGGTGATAAGCGAGATAGCAGACCGGATTGCCGTTATGTATGCAGGCAATATCGTAGAGAACTGTACGATGAGGGAGCTCTTCGATGCGCCGCTACATCCATACACACGCGCGCTTTCGAAGAGTATCCCATCACTTTCCGACGACCCAGATCGCCTTCCGGTAATTGAGGGTGTGGTACCAGATCTCCGTAATCCACCGTCTGGTTGCCGGTTTGCGTCCCGTTGTCCACAGTATATCGGCGACGTCTGTGATGCCGTCGACCCTGCTCTTACCACGGCTAATGGCTTTGAGAAGCATGAGGTTGCCTGCCATCTTTACACGGATATTGCCGCTGAGACACCGCCAGCTGATTGGGAGTATCCTTCAGCACCGAGCACCGGTGCATCCTCTCATACTGAACCAGGTGAGTCACAATGAGTTCACAGTCACAACAACACAAAGACAGTGCCGATGAACAGCAGAGTAGTAGCTTCACATCACACGACGGTGAGGAACCGATACTCACACTCGAACAACTGAAAAAGTACTATCCGGTGAAGGGCGGCATCCTAAATCGAACCGTCAGTCAGGTCAAAGCAGTTGATGGAGTAACCCTTGATATAGAACGTGGTGAAACGTTGGGTCTCGTTGGTGAATCCGGTTGCGGTAAGTCGACGCTTGGTAAGACAGTACTGCGTCTTATCGAGCCGACAGCTGGAAAAATCTGGTTTGATGGCTCCGACATTACCGGTGCATCACGATCTGAACTCCGGGATATTCGGCAAGATCTCCAGTTTATTTTCCAGGATCCTGCATCCTCTCTTAACCCTCGGATGAGCGTCGCAGAGCTCATCCAGGAGCCAATGAAATGTCTAACCGACTGGCCCGCTGAGAAACGCGAAAATCGAACTATAGAATTAATTCGAGAGGTTGGACTCAATGAGAGTCACCTATCTAGAGCACCACATGCCTTCAGTGGTGGTCAGCAGCAACGGATCGCCATTGCTCGGGCACTCGCTGTCAATCCGAAGCTGATAATTGCCGATGAGCCTACTAGTGCACTCGATGTAAGTGTCCAAGCAAAGATCCTCAACTTGCTCGATGATCTCCAGGACGAATATGACCTCACCTATCTATTCATCAGTCACGATTTGAGTGTCGTAAAGCACATTTGTGACCGAGTCGCGGTCATGTACTTAGGTGAGCTCGCTGAGCTTGCATCGACAAGCGATCTCTTCGAGGATCCAAAACACCCATACACTAAAGCACTGCTCTCAGCAGTCCCTGAGGCATCTGAGCAATCAAAATCTGATCGAATCCTTCTCGAAGGCGATGTTCCGAGTCCCCAGAATCCACCAACTGGGTGTCGATATCACACTCGATGCCAGGAGTACATTGGATCTGTCTGTGAGGAAATTGACCCGAAACTTAAAGAGATAGATGGAGCCAATCAATGCGCATGTCACCATTACACTGATAACCCCGAACCGAACGACGAGTTTGTCGGGTGAACAATAGTACGCCTTGCAAACCTCTCCGGTCGAATTGTTCAATTTTATAAAGGCAACAGCGCCTCTATCAAAGTAATGATTCCACCAATAGCAGATCGATTTGTAGCTGGTGAGTCAGCGGAATCTGCACTTGAACATTCTCGGAGAGTCAATAACCAGGGCATCTCTTGCATACTCAACCAACTCGGTGAACACTACGGCGATTCAACGAATGCAGAGGCTGATACGCACGCCTATCTCGACTTATTAGGAGCACTCGATAGCTCAGATGTGACCGCTTGTGTCTCGATAAAGCCGTCACAGATCGGGTTAGACATCGCGGAGACCGAATTTCGAGAGAATTTGGCAAGAATCGTTCAACGTGCTCACAACTGTAACAACTTCGTTTGGGTTGACATGGAAGATCACCAGACAACGGATGCTACCCTTCATGCATTCGAGTCACTCTCTACGAAATACGATGGGACAGTCGGTGTCTGTATCCAATCCAATCTCGAACGCACAAGAAATGATTTGAAACATTTGGCGGATCTCCCTGGAAAGGTTCGACTTGTAAAAGGTGCGTACGACGAACCGTCCGCCGTTGCACTGCAGGAGAAATCCGCTGTGGATGAAGCTTACCGTGCTCATTTGGAGTTTATGTTCAAAGAATTCGATAACGGAATCGCAGTGGGGAGCCATGATCCTGCAATGATTTCGCATGCTAAATCGCTCTATGAGGAATATAGAACGCCATTCGAAATTCAAATGCTCATGGGGGTTCGAGAGGATGCCCAGAGAGAACTCGCGGCAGAGTATGAGGTTTGGCAGTATGTTCCCTACGGTTCGAAATGGCCCTCGTATTTCTACCGTCGTGTGCGAGAGCGGAAAGAGAACCTGCTATTCGCGCTGCGCGCCATCTTGACTAAGTAAATTCACCTGTGACCGCATTTTATTCGAATTAGTCTGACCCATGTGGCGGTACGTATCCACACTCTTTGCATGACCAAGTCCCATAGCTCTGAACAACACTGTTCGAGCCACAGTGGGTGCACTTGTAACACATCGATCCTACCTACAGTATCGTCAATCATAAAATTATCTTTCGACAATTGTCGATACAGTTTTGACGAGTATCTTAAATCGGATCTCGTGTAATCCATTCACCAATACATTCATTTCCCCTGATTACCTCTATGTGAGCATGCCTCGAGACGGTCAGCCAATACCAAACTATCAGTATATTTCATCTGAACTTGAGAAACAAAATGCCGACGCATACGTCCATATCGGCGACGAATCTGATCAAATGCTTTGGTATCTCACGCGTTTTTACGGACCGGACCGAGACTACGCTTTCGTATATACGGACGAGAAGGCAACATTGTGTGCTCCTGCGTTATTCTATGAACAAGCAAAACGTGAGTTCCCAGGTACCGAAGTAACGAAAACACAGAATAGTAACCGATCATCGGCAGCCATGCGTGCAATTGACGTTCTTCAAGATTCATCGTCGGTATCGCGAATACTGGTTCCAGCATCGATACCACACTGTGCTCATTTCGAATTAGAGCAAGCAGGTTACGAAGTCGTAACGACAGATGTCATCGGAATTGCCCGGATGTATAAATCATCCCATGAGATCGAATGCATTCGGGAAACAATGGCAATTGCACAAGAAGCGATGCGACATGCCGAGTCGATACTTGCAGCATCAACGACGGCCGGTAATGAACTGGTTTGGAACTCGGCACCACTTACAACAGAACGCCTACGTCGGGAAATCAATGCAGTGGTTGCAAAAGCAGGTGGTAACGATTTCGGAAACACAGTTGTTGGTGCAGGGGTAAGCTGCGCAGATCTCCATTACAATGGGAATGATGATATTGTACCTGGAGAAACAGTTCTTATCGATTTAGGGCCACGTGGGCCAAGCGGATACTTTGGTGATATCACGCGGACATTTGTCCCTGGAACGGTTCACTCTTGGGAAGAAAACGTATACGAGGTCGTCTCTGAAGCACTGGAGGCTGGTTTACAGCAATTAAACGACGCACCTGGTATCTATGGTGAAGATGTCCATGAGACAATCGTGAGTGTCATCGAAACAAATGGATTCGAGACCGGCGATGTGGATGTTGGACTGTATCACGGTACGGGGCATGGTGTTGGGACTTCACTCCATGAACCACCATTCTTCTCTGAACGAACAGAACTAAAACCAGGACAAGTGATTACGGTTGAACCAGGAATATATGATCCCGATCGTGGAGGAATAAGATTGGAAGATCTCGTGTTGATAACTGACGATGGTATCGAAAATTTTGTCACCCTTCCGTATTCGATTGATCCTCGATAGAGTAAAATGAACTAAATATCGTTCGATAAACGATACTAACAGCTTTGTACTGAAAAAATACTTTGGACGTTTGCCCAATAATATGGAAAATATTTCCGTAGAATGTTTCTTATAGTGGTGTATGGCGATATAAAACAATAGATTTAAATACTACACGTCATGAGGTAGAATCGTCCTTGGGTAACAGGGACGCAATGTACAGTCCGGCACAAGCAGACGTGACTCGTAGCTCAGTGTCTGTCCCCACCAAAACCTCAATTGACCTCGCCTGACTGTCATCGCCATACGGACTTCCACGCCATTTTTGTAATCCTCTGTGCATATTATGCAGTAGCCGTTCTCATCTAATATCACATGATGAAAATGGAATATTTGACTCTTCGCGACTGGATACTGCCATCCCCCAACAGTGATAATTTGGTTATAACCGTTCCGTAGGGGCGAACACTTTCTCGGACATCTGTAACCGAGTCTTGCACGCCATTCTTTCCATGTTACTATGATTGACTTGTACGGTAGAATCGAGATCGTCCCTGCAGTTGGGTCTCAGCATTGGTGGTGATCTACGATCATGCTGAGCGAATTACCTCCGCAACTCTGGAACCTCTGTTCCCTGTGACGGAACAATAACACTGACAACCCCGAAGTTCGATTCTGAAAGCTAAACCCCCGTTTCTACTACCTTTTTCCTCATTTCCCATACTCTGGCTACCAAAGCTACCCCCAATATCGTAAGTAACGAGTAGCCATTACACATCTACCTCTGTAATAGAGTGCCTTTACATTACTATCTCTGTAATGATTGGCATCTCGGCAATATCGATGCAGCGATGACTAGTGGTGAACGGTTCTACTCTGTTCCTTGTGGAGGAACGGAGCTTTCATCAGACGAAATAACTTCTGTGTCATTAACTATGCTATCACTTGTCTTGCTAAACGTATGCGTTATTCTGGCCAAAAAATAGTATTTAATGCAATCCCTCTGAGTTGGGTGTAGAATGTGTGTTCGGAGATGCGGAACATAATTTTCGCTAGAACAATCTGATGGCCCGATCTACACCAATGGGGGTTGGGTAAATACTTCTGCAAGATGCCGGAATACGGCAAACGTGGGAACATCAAACGAGATATGGCGACTCATTAACCTCCCTTGTAAAGTAGTTATTTATGATTGGTTAGAAAGATATAAATACGCTGATTCTACATTGTAAAATGATGCCATTGGACAAGAGTAACGTCAGAAGGCGTTCAATTATGCGCACGTTTGCGGCAGCAGGTACTCTCGGTCTTGCTGGCTGTAGTTTTCAGCAGGATTCTCAAGACGGCACTGGTTCACAAACCAAGGGAACACAGAAACAAGCCGCCTCTAAACCCATTGGCGGAACCTGGGTTGAAGGTACAACTGCAGATGCTAGTCACCTGGTGCCATACCTTGCTAGTGACCAATCGACACAGGATGCAATCGGTCTTCTGATGGACTGGGGCGGAGTTATCAACGACGATCTTGAAATTGAACCGATGCTTTTCGAGAGTTGGGAATTGAGTGATAGCAATGACGTCCTCACAATTAAACTCCGTGAGAATCTTCGGTACAGCGAACCCTATGGAAAGCTGACCGCGGAGGACTACATATACCAGTTAAATACAATCAATCAGAATGATAAGGACTCATGGCATGGCTATCCCTATGTTAACTCCTTTTTCATCGATGGTGAACCAATCAAATATGAAAAAACCGGGAAATATACTCTCCGTGCGGAGCTACCGGAGAAACGCCCGTACTGGCTATTTACGGATCCCACTAAGTGGATGAAACCACTGCCGAAGAAACTCTTGAAACCCTATGTGAAAAACAAGGATATGGAAGGATTAAAAAAGGCAGATGAGATTGTCAATGCAACTTGGACTGGAAATTTAGGTCCGTTCAACCTCAAAAAGTGGCAACGGCAGTCGAAAATGGAATACACGAAAAACGACGACTACTATCTCGCAGAAACGAAGGAGTATAAGAACGCGCCCTACGTCAAAAAATATATCAGGCAGATATTCAACGAATCAAGCACCACACTATCTGCTCTCAAGAGCGGTGATGTGACGCATGCCGGATTGAGCGTGTTCAAGGCAAGTCAGTTCAAACAGAATCCAAATGTTAACGTACTCAGTAGCAAATTTGGTTCGTCTATCGACTTTATTGCCATGAACCAGCGGGAAAACGGATGGAAGCCGTTTCGGAAGAAGGCAGTTCGCCAAGCTTTTGCAATGGCGATTGATAAGAACGTGATTATCGAAAAAGTTCAACGAGGCTACGGAACAAAAGTCCACACATGGTCGCCAAAATGGGGGCCGTTCTACGACCAAGAAGGTGTTTGGGTTCCAAACGGCCCGAAGATCAAAAAAGCTAAACGAAAGATCAATGCCGCCCTTCCAAACCACTCCTATCGAAATGGTCGGCTTACCGACTCAGGTGGTAATCAAGTCGAACTAAAATTAGTGTATGTCACTGGCTGGAAGAGTACTCGAATTCTTAAAGACTACCTTGCCCAACAGTACGACAAGCTCGGAGTCAAGATCAATGCGCAGGGAACGTCGCTTACGAATCTCTATGGAAACTACGCTCAAAATTCCGGGAAAAATCCTAAATGGAGCGCTGGTTCGTGGAATGGTGGCCCGCGGAGCAATTCGACGAGCAAGAAGTCTTGGGATCTAATACCAAGTGGTTTCGACCACGCTGCGTACACTCCGTGGGATGTGATGTCTATGCTGTTCCCGAAAAAAGGTAGTTTCAACTGGTGGGGATACGTCCCATCTCGGAACGATTTGATGCAGCAAGTCAACTCCGCTGCGAAAGCGTCGACGAAGAAAGAAACGCAGAAAATCGTTTCTGAGCTTCTATCCTTTATCAGTAAAGAACAACCAGTCGTGTTTACCGACTGTGGTGCCGTTGTAGAAGGATATCGTAAAAAGGTTGCAGGCCTCGAACAGCCGAAAAATCAGTACACCAGCAACGACGCTGCGCGTGAACTCTACTTCAATGATCGGTAGCCTAGGTGAGTATACAAGATGAAAAGATATATCGCTAAACGTCTAGCCTGGACCTTGGTTGCGACCTTTTTCGCCTTATCCATCGTATTTGGCATTCTCACGTTATCACCGAATACCGGGCAAATGGAAGCCTCATTTCATGCGGCGCAGGAAGGTGGAAATCCCGACGAAGCAATGGAAGCATATCGCGAACGCAAAGGTCTGAACGAGCCAGTTAGTGAACGATACACCGACTACATGACTAATATTGCGACGCTCAACTGGGGATGGTCGACGACGCGCAATCAACCCGTAACGACAGCGCTCGCAACCGCATGGCCCTACTCTGCTCAGATTATGATCCCTGCGATACTACTTGCGGTTACCATTGGTTTCGGTCTCGGCTTGTATTCGGCAATGCATCAGTACACCTCGATCGATTATTTCGCAACATTCATCGCATTCTTTGGAATTAGTATTCCGAATTTCTGGTTTGCAATTGTTCTCATACTGGTCGTTTCGGTATGGATGAAAGATTTGGTCGTTTTCGGTGTCCCACTGGAACCTTACGTTCCACCAGTCTACTATCATACTGGGGTTGAATTTGTCAGCTTGAAAAATCTTCAACAGATAACCCTTCCCGTAATCGTTACATCGACAGCGGCTGTTGCCGGGCAAATGCGTTATTCGCGAAGTCAGGCGCTCGAATATGCCGAATCACAGTTCGTCAAAGCGGCACGAGCAAAAGGTGCAGGTGAATGGCATCTTCTCATCAAGCATATTTTACGAGTCGCACTAATTCCGCTCTCAACCATCCTTGTGAGCGACGCCTTGGCACTGCTCTGGGCTGGTGCAACCTTAGTAGAGATAGTCTTCCAAATTCCCGGGATTGGGTTACTTGGCTACAAAGCGATCATCAATCAAGATACCGCTCTCATCATGGGTGTTACCCTCATTCCCGTTTTTCTCGCACTGATCGGTAACCTACTCCAAGACTTAGCATACGTTTGGCTGGATCCGCGGATCGACTACGGTGATCGAACATGAGCTCAGACAAGAAATCAGTGAACTCGCCAATGGATCTTACATTTGATCAGGTTGATTGGTCCGAATATCAACAGAGTCGATTCGATCTTTCGCTCACTGTTCGGACGCAGCTTGCAGTGTTGGGAATCTATGCCTTTGCATTGCTGTACGACTCATTCGTCATTCCCTCGAAACAGCCAACGGTAACGACGCCGTTCATTTGGGATATAAGTGGAATCGATTGGTTATTCATACTAACGTTAATTCTCTTATTTTTCAATGTGGTCGTACCACTATACGAAAATAAACGAATGTCAAAGTATTACTGGTCACAATTTCGGAAGAACAAGCTAGCGGTATACTCGTTAGCTTACCTCTGTGGATTGGTCGTCGTGGGAATTGTCGGCCCCCTCGTAGTCTCAGAGCCAAAACTGACGTTCTCAGATTCGCTGTTGCCACCGGTTGGTATGACCGCTGCGCCACAGGGGCAAGTCGTCACCGGAACGTGGGAACACCCTCTCGGAACGAATCAGCGAGGAATGGATATTCTCAAACTCATGGTGTACGGTGCACGAGTGAGTCTCGAAGTTGGGTTAATCGGTATGCTCGTTATGATTACTATCGGTACAACTGTTGGTACTGTGGCCGCGTATTTCGGCGGAACTGTTGATGAAATTTTGATGCGTTATGTCGACCTTCAGATGACGTTCCCCGCGTTCATGCTGCTCTTATTAACCGTTTATCTATTCGGAAATAGTTTATTTATTGTTATTTTATTGTATGGATTCTTGAGCTGGGAGGGAACCGCTCGACTCGTTCGAAGCGAAGCGCTCCAGCGGCGAGAAGAACCATATATCGAAGCAGCAGAGAGCTTTGGAGCAAGTGAGAGACGAATAATAACGCACCATCTTGTTCCGAACGTTTCAAGTACGGTTATCACTGCAGCAACACTAACGATTCCAGGATTTATTCTCGGCGAAGCAGCGCTATCATTTATCGGGCTAGGTGACCCCGATGTGTTCTCGTGGGGTCAGGTTATTGCCAGTGGCAGATCTCAACTGGCATCTGCTCCATGGATCGCCACCATCCCCGGATTTTTCCTCTTCTTCACTGTGCTTGCATTTAATTTCGTTGGAGATGCCGCTCGCGACGCAATTGACCCCCGCTCAGGTGAGTAACAATGGATGATTCATTACTTTCTGTGAACGACCTTCACACACGGTTCAACACAGACAGTGGTACCGTTTTCGCTGTTGATGGCATCGACTTTAATGTCAACCGAGGAGAGACAGTCTGCATCGTTGGCGAATCCGGATCCGGAAAGTCGGTAACGGGAGAGTCGATTACACGGCTGTTCCCGACACCACCTGGTGAAATCACCGACGGAGAAATTTTATTTGATGGTCGAGATGTGACTGAAATGTCCGACAGCGAACTCCGCGATATTCGCGGCGGTCGAATCGGGTATGTTTTTCAGAACCCCCAAGGGGCTCTGAATCCAGTCTATACGGTTGGTGCTCAGATAGTAGAGGCAGTTATGCTTCACCGTGATGTGGACAAATCTGTCGCCCGTAGTCATGCCATCGATTTACTCGACCAGGTTGGAATTCCAGAAGCAACGAAGCGTGTTGATGACTATCCTCACGAATTCTCTGGCGGAATGAAACAACGTGTTGTAATCGCAATGGCGCTCGCCTGTCAACCGAATTTATTGATTGCAGATGAGCCGACGACGGCACTCGATGTTACCATCCAATCGCAAATTTTGACCCTTCTTCAAGATCTACAGGCTAAATTCGATATGAGTATCCTGCTTGTCACACACGATCTCGGAGTCGTCGCACAGGTCGCAGACCGAGTTGTGGTTATGTATGCTGGAAAAGTCATGGAGAAAGGAGATGT
The DNA here is from genome assembly GCF_000710615.1 of Haladaptatus cibarius D43. Classification (NCBI taxonomy): domain Archaea; kingdom Methanobacteriati; phylum Methanobacteriota; class Halobacteria; order Halobacteriales; family Haladaptataceae; genus Haladaptatus; species Haladaptatus cibarius. The sequence goes on from NZ_JDTH01000010.1 coordinate 76,444, forward strand.
TCGTGATGTTCTACAATCGCCAGCACATCCGTACACACGTGCAATGTTACGATGTCTCCCTGGCCAAGGTGAGAAAATGCAAGCAATAGAGGGGTCGCTTCCAAGTCCCTATGATCCGCCAGCGGGGTGCCGGTTCCACGACCGTTGCCCGAAAGCCGTCGATGACTGTGCATCCGGATCGCAACCGCCACTCGTTACAGTCTCTGAGAACCACGTTGCCTCTTGCATCTATTATCAGAATAACGAACTAGAGCTGGACGATTCTACCGCTCCGAGTTGTACAGGCAATTCCGAACACTCCTGTAGTGGAGGTAATACCTAATGAGTGACCAACCACTCCTCGAAGTAAGTGGACTGAAACAGCACTACCCGATCACACAAGGTCTGTTGAATCGACAAGTAGGAACTGTCAAAGCTGTTGATGGAATCGACATCCAGGTCAGGGCAGGTGAAACGGTCGGTATTGTCGGAGAATCCGGATGCGGAAAATCTACGGCAGTGCGAAGTATCTTACAGCTTGAAGAGCCAACTGACGGCACGGTACTTTTCAAGGGTAAACCGGTGAGCTCATTTGAGCAAGAAAAGTTGAAGAAGTTCCGACGGAGCGTGCAGTTGATATTCCAAGACCCGGACTCGTCGTTTGATCCACGGATGACTATCGGTGAGTCCATCGCAGAACCGCTCGTAATCCACGGAATGAGAAATACTGACAAACGTCGTTCAATCGCGATGAATCTCCTTGAGCGAGTTGGGTTGAGCGCTAATGATGTCGACCGCTATCCACACGAGTTTTCCGGTGGGCAAAAACAACGAATTGCACTTGCACGGGCACTCGCAACGAATCCAAGTCTTATCGTTGCGGACGAACCGGTTTCTGCACTCGACGTATCTATCCAAGCGAATGTTCTTTCGTTATTGGAGGATTTGCAAGCAGAGTTCGGTATTGGTGTACTCATGATTAGTCACAATATGGGTGTAATTCGGGAAGTTTGCGATCGTGTGAATGTGATGTATCTCGGAGAAATCGTCGAATCTGGCCCTGTCGAACGTATATTTGAATCTCCGGCCCATCCATATACAATCGCTCTTCTCGATTCCGTTCCGAGTCCAGATCCGGATACGAATACAGGTTCGGTGCAACTTAGTGGCGAAGTTCCAGATCCATCTGATCCACCAACTGGATGTCGATTCCACACACGCTGTCCTGCCGCCATACAACCAGATGATTACGATTTCGAACAATCTGCATGGCGGGCAGTACTGGATTTGCGGATACATCTTCGCGAACACGGAATCGATCGTGAAGCGGTATTAGAGTTCGTCGGTGAAAGCGGAAAATCATTGGATGGGATGGATATCACCAAAATAAAGAACGCAATTCGGGATGAGTTTGGCATCCCCAAACGGGTCGGTGATTCGGCGGCTGAACAGATCCTTGATCAAGCACTCAAGTCGATTATAACTGGAGATCAAGAGAGTGCACAAAAGCAACTTCGCAATGAGTTTTCGACCGTCTGTGAGCAGAAGCATCCCTCGCTTTCTGCAGTAGGAATGGATAGGAATGTTGCCTGTTTGCTTCACGACGGTCAGCAGGCTACAAAGTTAGCGCAAAAATCAGGATCGATTGCTCGTCGAGTTGTCCGAAACGCCGGCAGAGTCCAGGGTGAAGATAGCCGCTCACAGTGAGAAGAATGGTAGAGTATGGTGTGGGTCACAACCAATCCGGCTATCTCACCAGAATATATATGTAATCTTGTACAAATTTTATATTTGAGCTATATTTATAGAAATTAAATTATATATGCTAGAAATAAGATTTAATATCTCTTACTTACGTATTATAATTGCGATGCAAAGAGATAAAATTACCCCTGCACGACGAGACGTATTAAAATCGGCTGGAGCGGCAACTGGTGGCTTAGCCGTCACCGGAATCGCGACGGCAAAACAAAATGACCTCGTTCGAGTAAATATCGGCTACAAGAGCTCTGAAGGCCGAAAGTTTGCACTCAACGCATCGAAGTCAGTTCATCGGGACTTCTCCTTCGACGCACTTTCGGTTGAACTCCCAAAACAGGCTCTAGACCGCCTTCGAAGTCGTAGCGAACTCCGCTACGTCGAAGAGGATGGAGAAATGCACGCACTCGCGGAAAGTCTACCGTGGGGCGTTGACCGAGTCGATGCTGAACAAGCACAACTCAGCGGATACAACGGAAGCGGTGCGGATATCGCCATCCTCGACACGGGTATCGATCCCAACCATCCAGACCTCTACTCTAACCTTGGTAGTGGTGCCTACTTCACCGGCTCCAGTTGGTACGATTACAACGGCCACGGCACTCACTGCGCTGGCATTGCAGCAGGCGTGAATAATTCCCAAGGTGTCGTTGGAGTCGCTCCGGGGGCAACGTTGCACTCCGTGAAGGTTCTTAGCGATAGTGGGAGTGGCTATAATTCCGATATCGCTGGTGGCATCGAGTATGTTGCCGATCAAGGTTGGGACGTCGGTAGTATGAGCCTTGGTGGACCATACTCATCCGTTGTAAAGGATGCTTGTACCTACGCCTACAATCGAGGCGTCTACCTCCCCGCGGCTACTGGCAATGACGGTTGCTATGACTGTGTTGGATATCCCGCCGCGAACTCCGAGTGTGTTGCAGTGGGATCGACAGACAGCTACGACAACCTCTCTGGTTTCTCGAATACGGGGCCTGAGGTCGAGCTCGTAGCCCCCGGCAGCAGCGTCTACTCGACGTACTACAACGACACATACACCACTATGTCGGGTACATCGATGGCCACACCGCATGTCGCTGGTGCAGCCGGTGTTCTTATGGGTGAACTCGGCTATTCGAACGTGGATGCTCGTAGTACGCTCAATAGTACTGCTGAGGATCTTGGCATGCCAAACTACCAACAGGGGCATGGCTTGCTTGACGCTGCTGCTGCGGTTGGTGTCAATTCGGGAAATAATTGAGAAAGTATTCGTAGCGGTAGAAGCGAGAGCAGTCCCTATCTCAAAGTCATTTTTATAATTGTGGGTTATCCCCCAGAATCACGTATACCACCACCAAATATAAGGTGGCCCATCTGAAGCATCTACTGACGAGAGGTTCGTTGACAATCCCATTAATGGGAGCAAATGAGAACTATGAGTGTATCATTATCTGACATTCAAGAAGCCCGTGATCGAATTAGTGACAAAGCCGTCGTTCGGGAAACTCCAATCGAGACGAGTCGCTCATTAGAAGAAGAGACCGGTGCTGAAATTCGGTTCAAGATGGAACACCTACAAAAAACTGGCTCATTCAAGACGAGGGGTGCATACAACAAGCTCAAACGAATTACCGACTCCGGCTGTGAAGCGACGGAAACAATAGCGGCAAGTGCTGGCAATCACGCCCAAGGTGTTGCATTCGCAGCAACGAAGACGGGGCTTAGTTCGACGATTGTGATGCCAAAGAATGCACCACAAGCTAAAATAGATGCAACTGCAGATTATGGTGCTGATGTCAAACTCCATGGACACGACTTTCAGGAGGCGATGGATCATGCACAATCGATTGCGGACGATGACGCCATCTTCGTACATGCCTACGATGATGAAGACATTGTCGCAGGACAGGGTACTGTTGGCTTGGAAATCCTAGAACAAGTCCCCGAGGTAGACACGGTAATCGTCCCAGTAGGTGGGGGCGGACTGATCGGTGGTATCGCCACAGCAGTTGGTGAACTTTCCCCCAAAACGCGAATTGTCGGTGTGCAAGCGCACGGTGCAGCCACAGTACCAGAAAGCCTGCAGAAGGGGGAACCGTGTGCTATTGATGAAGTTCGAACGATAGCTGACGGAATCGCTACCGGCGGCATTTCACGTCTTACTTACGAACTCATCGATGAATATGTCGATGAGATCGTTACTGTTTCCGAGACAGAGATAGCTGGAAGTCTTCTCTTCTTACTCGAAAGAACGAAGCAGATGGTTGAGGGGGCGGGTGCGACGACTGTTGCAGCAGTTCGTAGTGAAAAACTTGATGTACGTGGTGAAACCGTGGTTCCACTACTTTCTGGCGGCAATTTGAGTATGACTGACCTTCAAACAGTTCTGACCCACGGACTCACCTATCGAGGTCAGCTCATTCGCCTGAGAGTGCATATTGTCGATGAACCTGGAAAAATGAATCAAATATCGGAGATGATCGCCAATCACGGTGCGAACATCCGGGATGTTCGCCATGAGCGCTCGGTTAATGACCTCAATGTTGGAGAAGCGTATCTGCACTTTCGAATAACAACAAGTGGGACTGCCCACTCTGATCGGATTGTAGATTCAATACGTAGTTTGGGCTATTCGGTCACTCGTGTTAGCTAAATCGGACACAAGAGCTTTCAAAGTAGAGTCACATTTTCACAGAGAAAATTATTTATTCAGCCATCAGAATGAATGAGATGTGTCATCACACAAGCCACCCCTTTATCAGGTACACCAAACTTCGGGAGCGGATTTCACCAACTTTGGTGGTTGGGAAATGCCTGTTAAATTTGATAGTATTCGAACAGAACATTCGGCAGTAAGAGACTCTGTCGGGATATTTGATGTCAGTCATATGAGTGAGGTGACGGTAAGTGGCCCAGACGCTACTGAACTGATGAACCGCTTGACCACAAACGATATCCGGGAGTTGAATCCTGGAGATGCCCACTACTCGTGTATTCTTAACGACGATGGTGTGATTTTGGATGATACTGTGGTATACCAGTACCCAGATCGAGATGGCTACGTGTTCGTTCCTAACGCTGGCCACGGAGAGAAAATGGTCAACCGGTGGTCGAAGTTTGCATGGAAACATGGGTTAACAGTGAGCGTTGAAAACAAAACCAGCGAGACCGGATTAGTGGCAGTGCAAGGCCCGGATGCTGAAGCAAAGGTCGATTCAGTCACAGCAGATCCTGTTATAAATGTATCTGTATTTTCATGTTTCCGAAATGAGATAGCCGGTGTAGAATGTCTGGTTGCGAGAACGGGCTATACTGGCGAAGATGGGTTCGAAATATTCTTCCCCGCCAATGATTCAGCAGGGGTTTGGAATGCATTCGAAGACATCCAACCATGTGGTCTTGGTGCACGGGACACACTCCGCCTTGAGGCGGGTTTGTTGCTCTCGGGACAAGATTTTGATCCAGAAGATGAACCACGAACACCGCTCGAAGCGGGTCTTAGCTTTGTCGTCGACTTCTCGAAACCAGACTTTGTTGGTCAGCGGGCTTTGCAAGATCTCAAAGAAGGGGGTGTTGATGAGCAAATGGTCGGACTCAAAATCAAAGACCGTGCAATTGCTCGCCATGGATATTCCATTGTCGATGATGGAATCGAGATTGGGAGGGTAACGAGTGGTACTCTAAGTCCGACATTCGATGTGCCGCTAGCACTAGGCTATATCCAGCCAGAGTATGCCGAGAGAGGGCTGGAAGTTGCAGTCGAGATTCGAGATCGAACCGTTGATGCAACGATAGTTAACCAGCGATTCCTAACCTCGCTTAATGCTAACTAACCGGAGCTAGAACCAATGTCATTCAAAGTTCCAAATAACCTCCATTACACTGTATCGCACGAGTGGGTAGAGAGACGAGATGAAGTCATTCGAGTTGGTATTACTGACTTCGCTCAAGACGAATTAGGAGATATTGTTTTTGTAGAGTTACCCGAACAAGGAGCGGCGTTCAAAGAAGGTGAAGAAATTGGCGTGATAGAAAGTATCAAGGCTGTTTCGGATATATACGCCCCTGTATCCGGGGAAATCGTTACTGTGAATGAAACTGTCCTCAATGAGCCAGAGTACATCAATGATGAACCATACCAACGTGGATGGATGATCGAAATGGTGGCTGATGACGACCTAGAGCACCTCCTCACTCCAACAGAATATCGTGGATGAAATTTAACCAACATGACTAACCAATTTGACCAAACCAACACTGAAAAGATAAATAACTGCACCGGAAGTCCATTTACTCCACACACCAAAGCGGATGTTCGGGAGATGCTAGACACAATCGGCTCCGAAAATGTTGAAGAGCTATTTGACATCCCCGAGTCGATTCGCTTCGACGATCGACTAAATATCACCGTCGCGTCGGAACAGCAGGTCACAGCGCAGTTAGCACAAACGCTAACGCAGAATTCCGCTCAAACTGAGTTCCTTGGCCGGGGACATTACTCTCATTATGTTCCTTCAATTGTTGACCACATCTCACTCCGCTCTGAATTCCTCACCTCATACACTCAGTACCAACCAGAAATCACACAGGGGTTTCTTCAGGCCCTTTTTGAATACCAATCGTTGCTTGTCGAACTCACTGGCTTGAACGTCGCAAACTGCTCTATGTACGATGCTGCAACGGCACTTGGAGAAGCAGCTACTCTCGCTGCCCGCGTTCGTCAAGTTAGTGGGTCTCGGATTCTCGTTCCGGATTATTTACGCACTGAACGGCGTGCTGTGCTCGAGAACTACGTAATCGGAACTAATCTCACTGTTGAAGCGTTCGCAACCAAAAATGGGCAAACTACCCCGGAGGTACTTGACCGTGCTCTTGATGACGACGTTGTGATGGTCTACCTTGAAAATCCGACAACTGAAGGCGTTATCGAGGAGCATCTTGATGAACTTGGGTCACTAATCGAAAAGCAGGATTCACTGTTTTGCCTTGGTTCGGACTTAGTGGCACTGTCGTTATTACAAACTCCCGCTTCCGTTGGTGCTGACGTAGTTGTTGGTGATGCGAGCGTTCTCGGACTTCCAACCGCGTATGGTATGGGACTTGGGATATTCGCTTGTCGTGACGACTACATTCGTCAAGTTCCGGGACGGTTAGTTGGTGCGTCGGAAGATGCTCATGGGGAGCGAACATTTACGCTAACACTCCAAACACGTGAACAGCATATTCGTCGGGAGCGAGCAACGAGTAATATCTGCACAAACCAAGCCTGGGTCGCCCTTCGGACAGCAATTCACGCTGCATACCTTGGCCCGTCTGGCCTCATTTCGTTGGCGAAGAAATGTCACCAACTCCCTGAGAAAGTCGCTACAGTGCTTGATGAAATCGACGGCATTTCTGCGCCGATTCGTGACTGCCATCATTTTCGGGAGTTTAAGGCATCCGTTGAGTCCGATGCACATCTACTAGCGGATGAATTGATGGCGGACGGTTTTGCGATTCATGCACTTAATGCCGATGTGATTCAAATTTGCGTGACCGAAGCAAATGAACGTCATGTAGATGATTTGGCGCAATCAATCACGGAGGTGCTCGAATAATGCAACTGTTTAATCAGACGATATGGAACGATTCTGAGTCCGACGGATATGAGCCACTACTCTCGGAAAAAGGACTGATAGATGTCGAAGTTGGTGAAACTGACCTTCCCGATGATCTCACGCGAGATACGCTTCAACTGCCTAAACTCTCTGAACCAGAACTCGCGCGGCACTATACCCGACTCTCACAGATGAACTATGGCATCGATAATGGCCCGTACCCACTCGGTTCTTGTACTATGAAGTACAATCCAAAATTCACCGAGGACATCGCTGCACTTCCTGCAACTGCAGTCCATCCAGATCGTGATTCTGTGAGTGTTCAGGGAACTCTCGAAGTGTATTCAACATTGCAAGAATATCTCGGACAGATCGGCGGTATGGATGCAGTAACACTGCAGCCGCCCGCAGGTGCCGCAGGTGAGTTCACAGGGATTCTTATCGCAGAATCACTTCACGAATCGAATGATGAATCAAAGCAACGAAACGAGGTCATCGTCCCCTCCAGTGCACACGGCACTAATTTTGCGAGTGCGGCGATGGCTGGATATGAAGTTGTTGAATTGCCAGCTGATTCTGACGGACGAGTCGATCTTGATGCACTCTCGGCTGCTGTGGGTGACTCAACTGCCGCACTCATGCTTACGAATCCGAACACTCTCGGACTATTTGAACGAAATATCGAGGAAATTGCGGATATCGTCCATGAGGCTGGCGGGCTACTCTACTACGACGGTGCAAATTTGAATGCACTTCTTGGACGTGCCCGCCCAGGAGATATGGGATTCGATATTATGCACTATAACGTGCATAAGACGTTTGCTACGCCACACGGCGGCGGTGGTCCCGGCGCGGGACCAATCGGTGTGAAGCAGGAGTTGAAACAGTTCCTCCCCACGCCGCAGGTTCGTGAAACGGATGACGGATATGAACTGTTTGAACCTGACCAGACCATTGGCAAAGTTCATGGGGCGATGGGGAACTGGTTAGTACTGCTCAAAGCCTACGCTTATATTAGCAGGTTGGGTAATGAAGGACTACGAGATACAAGCGCAAAAGCAGTACTCAACGCCAATTATCTCGCCTCACAGCTTGATCTTGAAATTCCGTTTCGGCCTTTCCATCATGAATTCGTTGCAAGCGCAGGCGAGCAGGACGCTGCCGACTTTGCGAAGCGAATGTTAGATTACGGTGTTCATCCACCGACGACAAAGTGGCCAGAAACCGTCCCGGAAGCACTTATGACCGAACCGACTGAAGCAGAGAGTAAGAAAACCCTTGAACAGTTGGCAACTGCATTTAACGCAGTCAGCAACGAGGAATTCGAGGCGCTGGAACAAGCACCAAATAGAACCTCTGCCCAGCGAATTGATCAGACTAGCGCCGCGCGAAATCCTCAACTTTCCTGGCAGCACTTGGACGAGTGACTACCTGAACGATGGAATAATATGGAAAATTGACCGGCACTTCATGTACATCGAGTTGACTGAGCATTGCTATCGTAATTTCATCCACCAAGGGTGCAATTCCTTTATGGGCGAGAGACATCTAGCTACGTTTAGAGAGTTGTTCCGAATCGCCTCGAGAGATACCGGTAATCGTTGGAAGTTGCCAATCTCGGTAAATCGCAGTCACCCGAATCGAGAGAACAGTCGCAGTGCAAATCAGTGCGCTGAAACTGCTGAGTGGTTCGGTTACAGAAACGATCCAATATACCGCTCCTCCGATAAGCGCGCATGTTGCATAGATATCTTCAACAAGAACAAACGGAGTTTGGTCGAGAAGAATATCTGCGAGTACACCTCCCCCAACGGCATTCACAAGTGCGAGTCCTGCGACACCGAACACAGAAAGTCCGGTTTCAGTCGCTACAATCGCACCCGTCGTAGCAAACGCAGCGAGACCGAGCGCATCAGCAAGCAGAACGATTGGATGGCGATCAGCTTTGTTAACGAAATTAGCAGCATAAATTGCGAGTCCAACACCTAACAAGGAGACGGTAACGTCTCCTGCAGACTGAAGTGAAATTGGAACCCGGTTCACAAGGACGTCACGAGTTGTCCCACCACCTAACGCGGTCATTATTCCAACGACTGCAACACCGAACGGGTCGAATCCCTTTCGAATGGCCTTCATCCCACCAACAAAGGCAAATGCGATCAATCCAAGAATATTCACGACAACGAATGGATCAACCGGTATCATACTATAGTAGTCTCCTGCTCTCTTTTTTCGTCTGCTAATCTGTATTTCCGTCTACGAGCGTCCCCAAGGACATAGACTTGTTCGACGACACCAAGTGAACGAAGACCTTGGGTCGCATATCGAACTGTGCGCTCACTTAATAACGTCTTTTCTGCTAACTCCGTCGTATCTGCTTCTTCCTCCTGAATAATGGTCAGATAAACTAGCTTCTCGCTGGGTGAGCAATCAATAACTAGTTCTTTTTTCGGCCATTCCATCTCTATACTCCTCTATCCTTAATAACTATTCTTTCTAACATTGGGTTATTAATTTCAATTAGAATATTATTCTGAATGGATCGAACCAGTCGATAGAAGACTGTTCCATAGAGAAGCGATGACTTCCAATTACCAGCGCTGACGCCAGTGAGCCCTGTCAAGAGACTATCGCACGTGGATATGCCATCTAATACGATATTCGTCACATCGCCACTTTGTACGCATTGTTCTCCACAATCAATAGGTTTGGTCTTTCTAGTAGTTTGCTTACTCTTACGACTGTGTACTCCCTTTGGTTTCGATAGTTTGATTGTAGGTTCTGTTCTTTTCCTGTTTCTGTCTGACCCGACGGTATCGACTATGGAAGTTACCGTGGAAATATCGATGCTTTGTACTCTTCTCATTTGTGTGTGGCCTGTTATCAGAGGTGAGTATCTTCGGGCATTTATATCTTAATGTAGCGATTATGGCCATATTTTGAATTTTACTCCAAAATATTGCGAGAGGTGGCGATATAGAGCTGACGAATGTGACGCTCTTTGATTGCGAATGATTGCAACGCATCTCAGCTGATAAAATAAATGCAATAATTATTGGTTTTAAATCTCAGTCACGCGCTCATACTGTTCACTGAGGGCCGCGGCGTCCTCCGGTAATAGAGCAGCGACAAGAAACCCAGCATACTCGCTGAAATATTCGACAAGTACCGCAATCCGGTCTGAATCGATCGCTTCGAGCGAGTCTAACAAAATAAATGGAACAAAGTCATACACATTGTGCACAAGGTAGCCAGACAATGCAAAAATGAGGCCCGTGACTTCTCGTTCACTCTCGCTGAGATGATCAATTGTATCCTCGTAGGTGGTTCCCGAATCAGTACTTCGGATCACATGTAGATTGAATACGCTTTTCGTGACTTTCCGCCGTCCTTCACGAACGTCCTGTTCAGTACGATCGATCCAGATGCGATCTAGGTTGTCGTAATCGAAGATGTTGAAGACTGTCTCCATATGTTCGTTAAATTGCTCGACCGCATTTGCTTCGATTTGATCGATACGCGTCCGGAGGTTCGCAAGTTCTTCTTGAATCGCTTTTCGTCGCGCTTCGAGTTGCTCCTGTTCGGCAACTTGTGACTCGATGGACGCGATTTCTTCTTCTACGCTTCCCAGGTTTGATTCTACTTGCCCAAGCTCAAACTCTATTTTGTTTGCTTCTTTGTGGAGATCCAATACGTCGCTATACTCCTCCTGTTCGAGAGCTTCGACCTCGTCTTCGAGATCTTCGATTTTATCTGTGAGGCCTCCTCGGGTTTCTCGAAGGTCTTTGATTCGATTTTTTCGTTCTCTGTATGAAGTAGATAGGAAGTTACGAATCACAGACGAGTAAGTTAAGATTGGTTACTCAGAGACAGATGCCGCCTCGGGTCGTTGGTTGGTGAACACACTGACAACAACAATTATTACTACTGCAATCGGTGCTGAAACGATAACAGCGTTCAATTCAAATGGTTGTCCAAGAACGGTGTCCCAAAGGATTGTAATGACAAACCCCACGATCATACCAGATACCCCGCCTATCTTCGTCAGCCGATCTCGTATAAGAAAGATTGCAAATAATGCTGGTGTAATCGTTGCACCATACGCTGTATAGGCGAGAATTTGAATGGAAAGGATTGTCGGGAAATATTGGCCGAGTATAAACGCAAAAAGACCAAGCACTACGATGATAACGCGAGTAAGCCAAAACACTCGCTTGTCTGATGCCTCCGGATTGATAAATCCTCGATAGAGATCTTGAGATATGTTTGTACTCGCGGAGAGCAGATAGGAGTTTCCAGTTGTAATGATAAATGCAGATGCAGCAGCCAAAAGAATCCCGCCAACCCACCGCGGAATCACGGTCGTCATCGAGATCATTGCCATTCCTGGATCAATATTTGGAAACCGTACTCGAGCAGCAAACGCGATTATTGGGATTATGATACCACCAGCAGCAACGCCGATAAACCAGCCAACCATTCCTCGATTCGTTCCCTTATCCGTACGCCCGGCGACGATCCGCTGATACATATTCTGATCAGCAAGAATTAACAGAAGCACCGGCGCCCAATAGCCGAGAAATTGTATTCCAGTCAACGTTCCAAACGGCTGCAGTGCCGATTGTGGAACTTGAGTTGTTACCGAATTCCATCCACCAACACTCGAAAGGATGAAGGGCAAACCAATGAGGAGGCCAATTAACATTAAGAATGCACTGATAGCGTCCGTGTATGCAACAGACATCAATCCACCAAGCATTGCGAGTCCGATGATCATAACGGCAGCAATGAGCGTCCCAGTCTCGACGGAAATTCCGGTGGTGACGTTTAGTACAAAGCCGAGTCCGATGAACTGGTACGAGACGATACCCACGTACGCGACTGCAATAACGACTAATCCGATAGCTTTGGCTTCTTTGCCGATTCCCTCCTCCAATATCTCCGGGATTGTGTATTTGTTATAACCTCGAATCCACGGTGCTAACATTCGGAGAGCCCCGACGCCGATGAGCGCAGCGGTTCCAAGCAAGAATGCCGGCCAAATCCCAAACTGATATGCGACCGAATTCCCGCCACCTGTGATACTCCCCGAACCCATCCATGTCGCGAGTAGCGTTCCAGCAACGATTACTGAACCTAAGCTTCTACCGGCAAGAAGGAAATCCTCCGCTGTTTCCGCTTTGTTATAGGCCCAAATCCCGATTCCAATCATTACGATCAAATAGCCTGCGACAGGATACAACAGTACGATATCTGACTGTACGGCCATCGATTATCCCTCCTCGACCATTTCTTGCTGTATACATTGGATATACATGTTATAGTTTATCGCAGTTGTTTTTTCCATGGTTAACCCTATCACGGGGTTAGAAATAAATTTACGGTGTACCGTGTTTTGTCTCTCTTATGGATCGACTACGCATCCCAAATGAAGAGTATCGAGAACGAGCGAAGACCCTGTTTTCACGTGCTCACGAAGACGGGTATGACGGCGTAGTGCTGTTTGGTGCGCTAAATGTATACTATGTAACTGGTATGTATCATCTTCCGACCGAGCGTCCGTGCGCCGTTGGATTGACCGATGAGCGTATCGATATCGTCGTTCCACGACTAGAACGGGAACACGCCGAGCGTTCGGACTTCAACATCGATGATGTCCACGTCTACTTCGATTTTCCACAGGGTAATCCAATGACACTGGTCGCTGAGATGTGCGAAAATCTTGGTATTGCAGAGAGTTCAGTTGCTGTTGATAGCGATGGCAGTCCACGTCGAAATGGCTATACCGGGCCATCACTTTCCAGTCTTATTCCCGGTACTGTTGGTGTTGAGGACTACGTGACGACGATGCGTGAACGGAAAAGTGAGGCTGAAATCGATCTTATTCGTGAGGCGAGTACGTGGGCACACCTTGGACATCGACTACTCCAAGAAAAACTAGCGGTAGGGAGACGACCTATTTCGATTAGTGCCGAGGTCGAAGTTGAAGGAACCGATGCAATACTTGATACTCTTGGTGAACGATATGAGATGACGAGTTGGTCGCGTCCAATGCAATGTAACTTCACGACTGGCTCAGTTACTTCGCTACCTCACAGCGTTGACCAGACGACACGTATTCGAGAGGGAGACAACATCGTTACAATCGTTAAGCCCACCATCGGTGGGTATACGACTGAACTTGAGCGGACTTTGATTGTTGGTGAGCCATCGGACGAGCAGCGAGATTACTTTGAGATAATGTGTGAGTCACAAAAAGTCGCGATCGACACAATTGAACCTGGTATCGAATACGCGGCCGTCGAAGAAGCAGTTATGAGCTATTATAAAGAACAGGGTGTGCATGAATACGTGCAACACCATATCGGACACAATATCGGAATGGAAGGACACGAGCGTCCATTTCTCGATCGAGGATATGACGGCACGATATCACCGGGAGAACTGTATACCGTTGAACCAGGGTTCTATGTTCCTGAAGTCGGCGGATTTCGCCATTCTGATACGATACTCGTCACTGAGACAGGAACGGACACTCTGACATACTATCCTCGAGATATCGACCAACTCATAGTTTAACTAGCGGCTCTCATTGGAGAAAGCAGTGAGTGCGAACGCGGACGGATCATTTTCCGCTGGTTCGGGAAACACGAGAAATATTCATATTGATTTCTAAATGATATTTTTCTGTTGATAGATAGAGAGATGGATAACTACTTTATCAGTATAACCAAAGGACTCAACGATGGTGTCACATAAAGCGTACGAGCGCGCTGAGAAATTTCTCCCAAAGAACATTGAACCACTTATCTTGAACGACGATATCGACATTCACTGGATCGGTGACAGCGATCGATTCTGGTATCGTCGAGAGTGCCGTAACGGAAAAGAATTCGTTCGAATCAATCCGGACAAGGACACCCGCACACCGGCATTTGATCACGAGCAACTTGCGGAAGCGATTGCAAGAGAGACAGAGGTTCTCTACGATCAATGGAGTCTCCCGTTTGATGAGTTTGAATACACCGATGACGAGTCGGCTATCCTATTTTCTGTACAAGAAACACAATATAAGTGTGACCTCTCGACCTATACTTGCGAAACAGTACCGCAAAAGGAAGAACATCCCGGTGAGTCACCTGATGGACGTTGGGTCGCATTCGTTGAGAATCATAATCTGTACGTGCGCGATACGGTGAATCGAGAAGTTATCCAGTTAACAGCAGACGGTGAGGAACAGTATGGCTATGCAACGCCCTTCTCCTCGCCGGTGGATATGGTTGAACAAAGTACGCAAGATATTGACCACTCGATCGAAGTAAAGTGGTCACCCGATTCAAATCGTTTAGTGACATATCGATTAGATCAACGCTCAGCTAGACGGTTCGCGCTTGTCCAATCATCACCTGATGACCAAATGCGTCCAAGACACTACACATACACGTATCCACTTCCTGGTGAAAATGGATTACCTCTCGCAGAGCCAGTCGTTTTTGATGTCAAACGGCGTTCTAGAGTCGAATTGAACGTCGATCCAATTCCTGTTCTGTACTTTGGCGGTGAACCACTGTTTGACTGGTATGGGGATGGCGAACGCTTGCACTACGTTCGTCGGTCTCGTGGTTTCGGGTCGGCGAAGTTCTTTAAAGTTGATGCGACCACTGGGTCGTCTCGAATGCTAATCGAAGAGGAATCGGACACCTTAGTTGACCCACGGATGTCTCATGCACGGATAGTCAACGATGGAGAGGAAATACTCTGGACATCAGAACAAAGCGGATGGCACCATATCTACCTCATCGACGGCAAAACGGGTGATGAGAAGCGCCAGATTACGGATGGTGAGTGGGTCGTGCGTGACATCAAGCACGTCGACGAGACCAACAGACAAATTTACTTTACTGCCAGTGGTCGGGAAGCGAATCGTGATCCATATCTTCGTCATCTCTATCGGGTCAACTTCGACGGATCAAATTTTACACTCCTTACGCCCGAGTTGGCTGACCATACCGTCACGATTTCACCGTCGGGAGATTTTGTCATCGATACCCACTCTCGAGTTGACACACCGCCCAGTACGGTGCTTCGACGAAGTGCGAGTGGAGATATAATACGAGAGTTAGAGAAAGCAGAGGTTGGACAGTTGCGCAGCACTGGTTGGATGCCCCCAGAATCCTTTGAAGTCGCTGCAGCAGACGGTGAAACCGATATCTATGGAGTTATGTGGCGCCCTTCGGACTTTGATCCTACAAAACAGTATCCTGTAATTGAACACATATACACGGGACCACACAACTATTTCGTGCCGAAGGGATTCGACGCATATCGATCCAACGCACAATCGATCGCTGAACTCGGATTCGTCGTTGTTATGGTTGACGGTCGTGGAACTGGACGGCGTTCAAAGGCGTTCCGAGACTGTTCTTACAAGAACCTGAGCCGAGATGGAATTGAGGATCACAAAGCGACTCTTCGCCAGTTAGCAGCAGAGCACTCGTACATGGATCTCTCACGAGTAGGGATATACGGCCACTCTGCCGGCGGATATGATTCAGCTCGCGCACTCCTCCAGCATCCGAATTTTTACGATGTTGCGGTCTCGTCAAGCGGAAATCACGACCATCGCCTGGACAAAGCTTCGTGGAACGAAATGTGGATGGATTACCCAGTAGACGACCAGTATCGCGAACAATCGAATGTCACAATTGCTGATCAATTGGAAGGTGAACTATTGCTAATACATGGTGAATTGGATCAAAATGTCCATCCGGCTGCTACGCTCAGGTTCGCAAATGCCCTTATGGAAGCCAACAAGGACTTCGATATGCTCATCATTCCCAATCAGCACCATGGTCTCGACGACCACCCATATTTCATCCGCGCTCGATGGGATTACTTCGTCAAACACCTCTACAACACCGATCCGCCGAAGGAGTTCGATATTAGTACCTATCGGTAAATCCCGTACCGCTACAATCCAATCACGGTTGTCCACCAGATATTCTTATGCAACCGATGAATTTTGAATATCGGTTCTTGATGGAGACGATTTCGGCGCGCTATCAAGATCTGTGCAGGTAGTAAACGTCGAGGTACAATTGACAATCAAATCCGAAAGCAAACAGTGAGGACAGAAACCACGACACAAATTGATTCAGCTGTTGAAGTGTACAAACTGAGAGACAAATTTCGTTCAAGGCGGATTCTCTGAGGAGTTCATTGACGTCGTGGAAGTCGGTCATTCTGGTAATGATGTCGCGTTAGCAGCGTTTTTGAGCTTGGACTAACCGATTGATGAGTAGTGGCACTCTCACCTTACTCCCGGCATGCTGTTTTCCAAACTATTGCGGCGAAATCATACTACAACTGGCCTGTTTATGACGCAACCCAGCTATATGACTGCAGTTCACTCGATGCGCTTGAAGAAGATATTCGGACTGTTGCAACGGTGTGGTTCGCTCATGAAGATCACGACTCTGTTGATGATTTCATAGTTGACCTTCCGCTGGAGTATGTCGATTTCGAAACACACGACCGTTATCATGGCTCAACTACGTACAAAATGACGACGTTGGTGCGTGCATTTCTCCTGAAGGAGGTGTACGGATGGGAGCATGAAACGGCACTTATCGAGTATCTAAAGCAGAACCCATCCATTCGGCAGCGACTTGGGTTTTCGGTTGTGCTGGATCAGTCGACGCTCTGGCGAACATGGCATCAACGGTTTCCGACCGATTTGCAGGAGACAATTCTCGAGGGTGCCCGAATCATCTGATAGGCATGTCCTCTCCTCGTGACCGGTCTTCCTCGCTTAGTCCACTCGCCCGCGACACCCGTGACGCACTCGACTCCGCTATTTCCTCGGATGTGGGTTTCAGCTACGAATACGCATATTCGCTACTTGCGGAGGAAGAAAATCTTGACAAGCAGACGGCCGGCGACATCATCGACCAGCTCTTGTCACGTGGCCATCTCTACGAAGTCGACGGTGAACTCCGTCTCACGGATCATTAGAAGCACTTTCCTCATCTGGAATGATTCACTGCATTCCAGAACCGCTACTTGTCGGGACGGGGTGCATTCTCGTACTTGAGCATCTTGTCGAGTTTGTCGCTGATCGTCTCGTAGATTCGTTGGAGCGTCTCCTCGGTAGACGGTGATATTTCTGACTGAGTGAGAGTATATTAGAATATAAGTATACATTATTATTTTTAATTCGTTAATTATAAATAGTGAATAGTATGTGTTGAAAATATGGGTCGTAAAGAAACTCATAAAGAAGTGGAAAGCAGCGTGAGTAGACGGACTGTACTTACATCAGCAGGTGCCCTAGCCGGCACAGGAATGGTTGGGACTAACATGGTTAGTGCCAAGCCGAAAGGTAAACGTGAATTTGTGGGTGTTTCCTACGAAGCGGTTTCTGAAACATCACAAGGTACGGCTTCCGCACGCCTGAAAACACATACTGATGGAACTCTCAGTGGAGAACTCCAATTTGCTGGATTCACCGTGCCGATTGGTAAGAAAGAATCTCTTAAACCAGACCTAGAGAGGAACGGGGTTCGGAAATATAAAATCGTATCTAGAGATAATAAACATAAAAAAGACGACCTACCTCTCATCATCAGGTTTGAAGTTGAAAATAATGAGCTGGTAGCTGGGTTTGCAACGAGACCGCGTTCCGATTATGAAAATCTCGGATTTGCCTTAGCAGCTATAGATCGACCTCGAAAAAATTCGCTAAGCACAGATGGAATTGAACGAACAATTGAAAGTGGGTTACTACCGGATCAAAATAATAATGTTACTGTTAACGAAACCGGACTCCCTCGAAAAAGTGACTCATCTGGCGACATGACTCTCACAGATCCAAGTAGCTTGTCTAATGAATCATCCAGCGACGTCAGCATACAAGGATCGACAACAACTGGACTCCTTTCTGAATGGACTAGATCTGGAAAGAAAAAATGGACGCCTGCAGACCATTGTTCTGATCAACGTACTATGGCTTCTAGTTGGGATTATAACCTTGCATTTATGGGATCAAATACGTATCAGCATGAAGCTGATGAGATCGAAACTAACGACCTCTCAGTTTGGTACTGTCATAGTCACTTTGAAGAAAAACCAGAAAGTATACTGGCCAGGTATGACGGAGTAAATACTGAGCCGTATCCGACTAATGTAGAGTACCAAGTCTATCTTGGCAGTGGAGAAAATCGGAATAATATTGATTTCAGGAGTCCAGGCCCTACTGACGACCCCAATGATGGTGGAAAAGATAATGGCTTAGGAGGACTTGTACTGGACTTCGCTGCCGCTGCGAGCGGGCCATACGGGGCAGCAGGCAAAGCGGTTATTGACTATCTATTTGGAGGCTCAAATGATCCAGTAAACTACCATAAAGAGAACTACACTGATGACGACGGTGATCCTGTGACCAAAATGGTTTGGGATATTGATCACGTTGGGTTTAGCCGAAGCAAGATTCCAGGAAGCCCAAACCAAGGTCCAGGTGTCCAGTTTTCGGTTTATAATAGTCACTCTGCAGGTAGGACGGGTTATGTTCAGGGTAAATCCCGATTCTCCTTTACCCATCACCGATATCCAGAGAACACCTGTCGGGGTGGGCTTAGTCATCGTTATGCAGTTACAACGTCCTACACTTATGCTGGAGCAAGTTACGAATCTATACCCACACAGTAGGTTTAGGCGAATCGGTAGAGATTTTTTCCTTTAATTGCATATACGCTCTCTTCATCTGACGACAGATATTCTACATATCCCGAGTTGTGGAATGAAAAGTCGGTAACTAATTCACCTGTTTGTTGGCTTCTCATTTGGAGTATGTTCTTTTTTGAGTTTAGAGAGGCTACAAGACTGTTTAGAATAGCGGGATACACTGTGGCTGATTTTTCACGCCATAATTCTTTTCCCGTCTTTGCATTAAGACTTCGAACACCATCATCAAAGAAGTAGACTACCTGATTTGAGACACCAAGCTCGTACACGTTTTCGGTTGTCTTTGTAGTCCACTGGAGTCGTTCTTTTTCGGGGTTGACAGCGTACACACCATTCTCGTTAGCCGCACCTGGGCCCGAGGAATGTGAAGTACCGTACAAGAGTCCATTTGAGGCAGCCAAGCTAAATTCAACTGAAACAGGAATCGAAAACTCTTTCTCTACTTTTCCAGATATTATATCGGCCACTTTTATTTTAGTTTTTCCACCATCTGTGACCGGAATATAGATCTGGTCATCAACAATAGCTGTCGCTGGTATCGATCGGTCTTGATAGCCATTTTTCTTATTACTACCGAGGAATGGCAACGATGAACCGGTACTGGGGAACCGCCACAATGTCTCGCCGCTAGCTGCGTCTAGAGCTTGGACTAAATTCGTTTTCGACCCCTGTTGAGTAACGATTGCGATACCGGACGAATGGAGGCGGACTAAAGCATTTGCTGTAATCTTTGTTTGCCATTTTGGTGCTCCGCTTTGTCGGTTAAGAGCATAGATAACACTCTTTGATTGGCTATCTTGTCCAAACTGGACGTTCACATAGACCGTTTTCGTATCTATTGTTGGAGCACCGATGCTCACATTTTTATTTTCCTTATCCCTTGGGTTGAATGTCCAACTCTTTTTACCAGTATCGGCATCAAGTTCACATAACACTTCGCTAGACTGCTCTTGGAAAGTGACGTATAGCTTTCCACTGTCCGATGCGATTGCGGACGATGAAATATTTTTCATACTCCATTGTTCATTCAATGTAAAAATTGAGGGCGCACTCTTAGCTGGAGAATAGTTTGTATTCGCTGGATCATGATAAGGATGTGTCCAGTTTTGGCCAGTTAATTCTATTTTTTGGGTTGGTTTCTTATTCTTAGACTGAGAAGCGCATCCGGCGAGTAATACAGACCCGCCCAGTTGTAGCAGATGACGACGTTTCATACTTTCACTCCTTTGATTCTAAAAGCCACATACGGATATAATTATGCCCATTCAGGCACTGTCTAGTTTAAGTCTACTTGTGTGTGCCGGGAAAGGAGCCGCCGATCAATTTTACTCTTGAGTATGGTGTTCCAAATCAAAGCCGAATCCAAGAAAAATACACAGAAAGAGCCATCATCAAGGTCGAGTACAAGACGAACCAATGGTACAACGTGGCCGCCGATTGACCGACGCATTCGTCGCTGCTCTTGAACTCTGTAAAAACCTCCGTGAAGGAACGGATTTTTGTACTGCACTTACCGATCTCACGTATCAGATTGAAACACTTGAGGACGGCTATCCAAAGTGGCATCCTTCACCATATTCGTTTCATGGAATGCTCGAACTCTTTGTTTATCTGGAAGTCACTGGAGACAGCTATCGGTCTTTCACACATCACCCGGAACTCGCCAACGTGTTTGGTCTCAAGTAAATCCCGGACGAGTCAGTTCTCTCACGACATGGCGCAACCGGTTCGACGACGATGTTCGAGGGTATATTACAGCCAGCGCGCACCTCTTAGTCAGGGAAGTCCACAACGAGGACCTCGCTGTTCCAGAAGTCCAGCCACTGGAGGAAGTCAGAAGATCGCCCGAGAGTGGTTCTGAAGCGACTAGCGAGTTCTCTGACGAAGAGATTTACCGAACCACGCGCCTCGCTCGTAAGCATGGATTCGGCCCGTTCGACTCTGGGAGAGCCCAGAACGCGACGTACGCTGATACGCGATTCTTCGAGCTTCAGACGTTCATCGGGATGGTCGGTTGTGGTACACCGCAGGGCGCAGCACGGTTCAAATTCCGTCGAGGAAAAGAATGGTCCCCACGGAGACACGCACCTCCGCGCAGTCAAACAATTTGACTTGGGGAGATTACTTGAAGGATTTCAGCAGGCGACAGAACGACTCCTCTCGGTGATTCAATCGGAGTCCTCGTTTCGCCGTCCAGTCACCGTAGCGATTGACATCACGACTATTCGCTACTTCGGTAACGTGGAGGGGGATGCCGATGGTCAGTGGGATGAAAGACGGCGATGGGCGGGCGTTCAAATTCGCCACACTCTCAATTGTCGGATGGAATATCCCCCTTATCCTCGCTGTCGAACCTGTCCGTGAAAGTTCGTCGTGGGACGAGAACCCACCGAATCAGGTTCATCATGTAGTCCGACGACTCGTTCGACGCGCACAGGAACATGTCTCCATCGAGATGGTGCTGTGTGATCGAGAGTTTGACTCGAAAGCGGTGTACCAGACGCTCTCGAACCTCGACGTGAACTATCTCATCCCGAAACGCATCCACAGTGACGAGCGGGAAGCTATCGAGACGATGGACGAAAATGGGCAGGAGATAGCCGTTGAATCGGTGTCTGTCCACGTTGAGCAGGGCTCGCACGCGATGCAGTTTCTGTACATTCCCTCGACGAAGGGAGAAGGAACAGCGGTCTTTGCGACGAACCTCTCAGTCGGGACTAAGACGTTCTGCCGTCGCTACAGCCGTCGCTGGCAGATCGAAAATGAGTACAAGAGTATCAAGAACGAGTTCTTAGCGAAGACCTCCTCCAAGGATTACCACGTGCGACTGTTCTACTTCGTGTTTGCGGTGCTACTGCACAACATCTGGCGGCTCACTGACTTCCTATTGAAGGCGGGTGTCGGCGGAGAGATGGACTACGCCCCGGTTCTGACTGCTGGTGAGTGTGTCGAGTTGGTTTGCTCGGCACTAATCCCGCCTGATTAGCGCTCTACGCCAGCACGGACTGCCTGTTGTGAGTGGCGACACTCTGCGAGAGGTCAAATTTTGGGCTACTTTCGCATATTCGATGACTTTTCTCTGAAAAGTTAGTTAATGTGTCATCAATGTGGCCTGTTCGAGCCACGGAAAGCCCCAGAAACACGCGAAAATAGCTTATCCTCCGAAACTGTGAACTTCACGGGCCGTCATTTTGTATAGCGACATGGGATTTACAAATGTGTATTTAACTGTTTTAGACTGTTTCACGGTGGAAATCGGGCGTTCTGCTGTTTTCTTTTCTACTGCTGCTTAAATCCATAAGCAGAAGTGGATTGCGGCGGGTCGCCGCCCTCGGCCACGCGCGAAACCTGTGTTCGAACAAATCATCTGTTCCCGTCAGCTCGACAGCCACAAGCGACTATATTCGCACTTCTTCGGCTAATGCCTGTCCAGTGCCGCGAGCGTGCGATTTCTTTTGCCGAATATCGCACTCACCTCCCTAGTAATCGTCCTGCCCCCAGTTTCCGCGGTGATACGGCGGGTAGGTGTAGCCCCTGAGGGCGTTCTCGGAGTAGAGTTTGAGCATCCGCGCGGTAGCCTCGTGGCTGGCTCTTTTATAATTTATTTAATTCTATTATAAAATATCGCCATTTCCTATCGCCTCGATGTCTGTGGCAGGTCATCATTCCTTTCGGCAACCAATGCGTCAAGAAGCCCAAGGTCGAGATACTCGTATAGTAGTGTCTAGGTAGTGATTTCGACTTGCTATTGTCCGAATGCGTAGAGACCATCGACTGCCTGAACCAGAATCCCATCATCAATTATTGTTGGTGGTGAGCGAGTGCCGCTCGCTAGTACGTCGCCCTCAATGACAACATCTGGGAATTCATACGACCAATGTTTCTCCCCAGTTGAGCGATTTAGCGCAAACAATTGGGAGTCGGCGTCAACATACACTGTTTCAGCATCCACACTTGGTATCATCGCTGTACCAATGTTCGCACGCCAAATTTGTTGTCCGTCTACAAGATCGGTAGCGGAAATCCCGCCATTATCTGATATAAAGGCGACATTATCACTAACTGCAATTCCATTACACGATTCGATCTGCTGTGACCATACTTTTTGCCCGTTACTAGCATGGAGGCACGTGATTGAATCTTGATTTCCATACAGCACAAACTGACCTGCAGCTACGGGATATGTATCGATAGAAGAACTTTGCGTGTATTTCCACTTCATATCTCCGTTTTTGGGTTCAACTGCAATTAAATTACCACTATCTATGTAATATAACGCCTGTCCACGTTGAAGTGCGACTTCCTTCGTTTCTGAAACAGTGTTTTTCCAGTACGTCTTTCCTGTATTTGCATCGATTGCTTTTACGACACCTTTCGTATCGTCAAATCCTAACGGTTCGGCTGAGATGTATATGACTGAATGATCAATAGCTGGCGCATATATATTTCTCACTGACAAATCAAATTTCCAGTTTTCTGTCCAGTCCCTCGTATTAACGGAAACGAGACTACTGGATGAAGAATACAGAACATTGTTGTTCGACAGTGCTGTCCAAGTACCATTTGAAATTCTGTATTTGTGTGCTATTTCGCCGGTTTGAATTTTTCTTGTGAGTAAAAATAACTGTCCCTCGTGTCGTTCGATGGTGTAGATTCGATTACCATTGATAATTGGCTCGCCTCCTTTTGCTCGTTTCCAGTATACTGAACCATCGCTTGAAACGCCGTTAACATCATCACTGTGTCCTGTCTTTGTTGCATCAAATTGGAATTGTGGCCAGTGGCCGGTCGTTTTGAGATGCTTGTTAAACTCTGATTTTGGCGTGTTCGAGACTTCCGTTGTTCGTTGAGTTTCGTTCTGTTCCGATGGTTTAGTTGTTCTAACCGTTGATGTGGCGGTTGGTGGTTGCTGGCTCGTTGATGTATCTGGCGAATCGCTTGACGAGTTTGTACATCCGGCCACAAATAGAGAACTTCCAAGAACAGCAAGTATTTTACGTCTGTTTTTACTGACCATATTGCTGTAATATAGCGCTCTGTTTTATATGTTTTCTGCAAAGAATAGGGGAAGAGACTATTTACAAGAGAAGTAGGTATCTACCTTTACCGTGCTATCGGGGTATGCAGAAACCGTCACATATTGATCATTCATAACACTGCCATTCACCATTCTAACTTCTGAACTATCAGTAGACCCACCAGGGATTGACGCTTCAATTCTATAGATGCCTTCTGTATTGAAAGCATCAAATTTTCCCTTGAATTTTACTTCTTCGAGTGGTGGATTCTCAGGCGAGTTAAGACCCTTAAGCGGATATGTTGATGTTAATACGGGGGATTCTGAACCCGTATTATATATTCTCACTATAATGTTCTTGACTGACTCTGTGTTGTTTGTAACCGAGATATCGAACGGTACAGGATGTCCACGGTACGTATCTGGCTCGTCACTTTCTCCACTGACTGATAGAGGAACAATTGCGAAGCTACCAGCGAGCATTCCGCTTCGAAGTATGTTTCTTCTTGTTGTCATTATTATATATTGTCCGGATCGTTATCGTTGTCGTAATCCCAGTGATTAACTGCACACTCACTCCAGCATAGTTCTATCTGAGATCGATTTCCATTTGGATCACCACATTCATTTATAGAACCATTGATACCCATTGGCGTTAAGCTATCTTTGGAACTATCATAGAATCCGACATCGTGATGCATTCCATCGCCTTCACCATCCTTTTCTCCATTAAATGATTGAAGTGAGTGACCTATCTCATGCATGACGGTACCCATGGCATCGTAGGAATCGATTGATTTGGATCTGTATCTATTATACGTTGATGGAAGATCTCCGAGGAATTTACCCGCGGAAATTCCGGCATGAAGATAATCTTTATCTCCAGATGTCTGACCGATGCCGCCACCCGGTGTACTACCATACGTTAAGAGAACCGTGCAGTTATTTGCCCGAACTCTATCAGTACTACAACTTGTCCAATCACTAAACCATTGAACTAGGTTATCGTATGATATTTCTTGATCAATACCATGACATGGATAGTTCGCTGTGAAACTATCCCGTATCGCAGATTGTGGTGCAGGAACAGTTTCTGTCGGTTCTAATATATCTACGTAGTAATCGGAACCATTTGAATACTCATTTCGAATTACTTCGAATGCTCCTTCAATGTACGTTTTTGCTCGACTCTGTGCACGGTAACCGTCTCCGTAATTATTGATACCCTCGTAGTGTACTCTATCAGATATGTACAATGCAATTTCCCATGTTACCATTTGTATTCCTCTTTACCAATATTCAATATTGGCAATTTAGTATTCAAATTTAAGAATTTATATATCTATTCATATATTCCAAGATTTAATATTTTGTATTATGTTCTAATATAGTGACAAACTGCAGTTAACTGTTTATCTTCGTTATCGGTCAGTACACCTATCGAAAACTTGGGAGAGGAAATCACCTGTTAGACAGTTGTTTCACCACACGCTGTCTTTGTTCATCTCTTCTACGACATCGGCGACTGCTGCATCTACTAAACCTATCCAAATCTCGTTGATCCGGTTGTAAAATGCTTCGATGCTAGCGATGCATGCCAGTCGTCCTCGATATCTTCGAGCTGTATAATCGCGCTTCTAATCTAATCAGTGCGAGGTTCTATCCGCCCTGTATTCCAGTTTCTGTTTGGATTTTGTGTGTTTATCAGTCAGAGTGCCGCAGGCATTTCGTCTCGATAGCGCTCTACGAGGGCACCCGGTAACCCGTCCAGCGCTGCGAGCGTGTAATTCTCTGTGCCGAACATCGCTTCGAGATTCGAGCGTTGAATGTTCCCGAAGCCAACACCGACCACGCCATGGCCGACTGTCCGTACCTCCTCGACCGCCGTCGTCGCGTCCATGAGCTTCACGGGCCGCCGTCGGTCACCATAAACAGTACCGACTCCTCGGTCGGAACTTGTTCCAGTTCCGCGGCTGTCTCGCGGACACCATCGCGGTGGGCGTCCCGCCGCCGGGCCCGCACTCGTCGAGGTCACTCCATGTCCACATCTCGTCTGATCCGGTCAGCACGGTCGTTCGTCGATGGATAGTAAGTATACAATACTAACCTTTCGAACTGATTGCACTCTATCCAATTCGCCCGAGAGAGAAAACGGTTTGTCCACAATTGCACTACTTGACCTATGCCATGTTGGCAGGCGAACTGGACTCACGTCACCAAAATCGACCCCGATAAATCTCTTCCAGACAGAGATACCTACGTCGAAGTCGCCGAGACCGGTACGGATGCGATCATTATCGGTGGCACGACGAGCGTTACCGAAGAACGTGTTCAGCCACTCCTCGACGCACTTGCCTCCACAGAGATCCCGGTGTATATCGAACCTACCTATCGGCCAACGATATTCGATCACGTCACCGTCGCTGGTTATCTTATTCCGGTCGTCCTGAACGCTGGTGACACGACATGGATAACAGGGGTGCACACGGAATGGGTGCGTTCAACAAAGATTATCGATTGGGAACACACCTTCCCCGAAGCGTACATCGTTCTGAACCCAGACTCGGCCGTCGCAACGTACAACCAAGCCAACTGCGACCTCAATGCAGCAGATGTCGCTGCTTACGCTGAAATCGCTGAACATCTCCTTGGCCAGGATACCGTCTATCTCGAATCCTCTGGTACTCTGAGTGAATCTGCCATCGTCGCGGCAGCACGGGATGCCCTGTCCTCAGCAACGCTATTCTACGGCGGTGGCATCTACGATTACGACTCAGCATACGAGATGGCGGCAGTCGCGGACACGGTTGTTGTCGGTGATCTCCTCCACGACGCTGGTGTCGAGGCAGTCGAGGCAACCGTTCGTGGAGCAAAAGATGCGCCGCATGAATCATAATCGTACCCTCTGATCTCAAGGAACGAGTGAAGTGATCGAGGGTGTGATTTTGCAGTCAGTCGCTCGGGGGTTAGTATAATATACTAATATTGGCAACCTGCTGGCGTATCAGCGTTCAACACTCCTGCTTCAATGGTAGAAAAACCGCATGAGCTAGATTTTAGACCCGAGTGAATTGGTCGGCGTTTACCGGGAAAATACTGCGACCGTAGAGTTTGATCAGATACGCGGCGAGAAACCACGAGAAGATTACCATCCAGCCACCGACATAGTTCGAAACGTCGAGGACATATAGGGCAATACCACCAGTTGTCCCGAGAACTAGTATCTGAATGAGACTCCCGACGAGAATGAGCTTGCCAATCCCAACGAGTACCGCGACGTGTCGGCAAAGCGTGTCTCGTGCGGTTTCGTTCGGTGCTTCAATCGATAATGGCGGGATTCGCATGGACTCATCCTCCATTTTCCTCGCCAGCAAGTGGATCACCAACTAACTCGTACAATGCTGTTTTCGCATGGATGTTTTCCAGGTACCCAGCAGCGGTGAGTATTCCGAGTCGGTTGTGGACGTATTGGCGCGAACGACCGATTTCGTCGACGATGTATGATTGTGTTGCCCGTCCCTCGCGGAGGAGTTCGAGAATTTCCTTATCGACGTTCGTGAGAGTGACTCTGCTGCTGGATTTGTCTGGGAGCATGTAGAACAGCCCTAGACCATGTCATAAATTGATTACGCACACACCGACTGAGCCCGGCCAGACACCGCAAACCAGTGTGTGCGTAAGGTATTTATCTAGCCCTCTAGATGTGGGAGTGAGTACAATGGATGAACAACAGCCGAAATCGCCCCAGAGACACATCTCTGCCCGATTTCACCGATTGACAGACGATTCGACCCAGCAATATCACGCACTGAAGCGCGTGATGGTCGGGGAATGTAGAGCGATCCCCACCCGCTCCATTCGTAGCACTGTCGGTATTGTCACTGCAACGTCAGCGTTTTCAGTGCCAGTGGCAGCCCAAGCCACCCAGGAGGCAAGCGACGTGATGTGCTCCTCCGGACTCGGCCCTGTCATTACGCTCGCGTTTGGGATGATCACGATGTCTTGCTAAGTCCTCGACGATTTCGGCCATCAGGTTGAACTCAGCTCGAAGCGCATTGAGTTCATCCACTTCTTCTCGAAGCATCTCCACTTCGTCGTGGAGCGTATCAAGTTGCTCCTGTTGCTGGTTGACCTTCTGTTTCAAACTCTCGACAGTTTCAGCGGTGGTCGTACTCTCTGCAATCTCCTCAGCAGCAGCGGAACCAGCGTCAGTGAGATGATATAGATTGGCCACTTCACCGTTATCAAGCCGTTCCTTCCTGCACAATGAGCTCCCACTCTTCTAATACAGAGAGGTGGTGCCGGATACTTCCCGGTGGAACGTCCCCGTAGGAACGAAGCTCACTGGTATTGGCTGACCCACCGTGATAGCGAAGGCCATCAAGCAACGTCCGACGATGGCCTCGAATCATCTCGTCTTCTTCTCTAGATTCTGGTTCTTCCATACGCCCATAAACGCTGATAACGCTAATAATTCTATTGCCGTTTAAGAGCATAAACGCGGATAATCGACCCCTCCCGACACATATAGCTGAAACACACCCCAAACAACAGCAGACAGACCAACCACCGAGTGACGAAGTACGAGATACAACGGCTGTGAGACAGCACAGGACAGTCACCAAGAACGACGAGTTCTGACAGTCCCTCTACCCAGACAGGACGACAAAACCCGATGAGCGACGATAGTGAGATGCTAGTGGATGCATTGGTTGGGTGCCCACTATCATCACGCAGATCTGGGTGCCAACACGGGTGCTATAGTGGGGGTGCCGTAGGAGAGACATCGAGGTTTCAATGAACGTACTGCCAGACTGTCCCCAAGAGGTGAGGGAAACCAACCCAAAGTTGGACAAAGCAACTCTGGACTGTCCGTTACCGACCAGCAGAACAGACGTTGGAAGAGTTACTGCCCGTGGGACTGTCATCAAAGTACCAGCGGGAGTTGGCTGTATCTGACGATGACTGAGGGGACTGTCCAGCGTGCTGCGACGAGGTGTAAAGTGGACTGGTTGAGGCCACCGGACTATCTTCCGTGAATCAACAGTAGGACTGTCAGTGGGGGTGAGTCAGTGAGACTGTCTATGAAGGCAAGAGTGATTGTGAGAGGAGAAGGCGTCTTCCGGTATAGTGTATAGCTGAGTTACTCTGGAAGTCTGGTGTGTCAATAGTGGACTATCAGGCTGGCTGGTGCTGGTTGTCTGTGATGGTGGGATTCACTTGAAAGACGGGGTGTTTCACGCTGGGGTGGGCACCCTGTGTCTGCCCGGCTGACTGTCCACTTGGTAGGTGGTCTATTCTTTAGCCGCCGAACTCGACTGCGGTAATCGTCTCAAGGCATTCGACACTGACATACCGATATTCAACGTCGTTTGTGAACCCATGGCTGGGCAGCAGTGATTCTGCAGCCCGTCCCGCTGGTTTGTCTGTAGTCAGCAAGACAACGGAGCCTGCTTGTCCGGTGTCGAAAAGCTGTGCTGCGAGGCCGATAAGCGCAGTATCCGTCTTTTCGATTGTATCCTCAGGTCGGTCCGTGTCGTTCGCGATAAACCGTCGAGCCGCATCCATCACCCGCGAAACTCGAGAATTGGTGTAATCGAGTTCATCGGCAATTTGGATCCATCCTTCGTCAACTCCCTCTTGCCAACGACTGTTGCTCGATGGATAGGCTTCGTCGTCAGGATCGCCACCGAGTTCTTCATACACGCGACGAGGGACGAGCAGCGAGATGCCAGCTTGTCGGACAGCGCGGCGAAGGCGTTGATACTTCTCGTTGTCCGGCCCGCCACACCGGACGAAGACACCCGTGTCTGCGATGTACGCTGTCATTCGTCGTCGGAGTGGGCACGGATGACTGGTTCGAGGGCCTGTAAGATGATCTCGGCTTCGAGTGGCGAGAGATCCTGTTCGCGAGCCATGATTCGATGATTGACGGTACCCTCCACGAACTCACGAGCGTACTCTAGGGCAGTTGCGAGGCCATCAATACCATGCCGGTCAATGTAGACGTCGATATCCTCGTTTTCTGTACGGCGCGCTGCAGCATCCACGAGTTCGTCCGTGATAGTTCGCGTCTCGCCGTCTGTCGTCAGCGTGAGCGAGAGCGGTTCGGCTTCGAATTCGTAGGGACGGTCATCTTCTTGCTTCGTCAGTAGTCCTGCAGCCTCGAGTTTTCGGACGTAGTCATAGGCGGTGCCCTGCGGAATGTCGAGTTCGGTGACGAAGTCCGCGACAGTAGCACCGTCAGAACGGAGCGCGTAAGTGTAGATTCGCGCCAGTGTTGGGTTCTCCAGTAGTTCGACCACTGTTTGGAGTTGCGCAATTGGTATCGAATTGGTGGAGGCAGCAGACTGTGCCATCGTAGTTATGAATTATGCATAACTCGTAATAGCTCTTCTGCTTGGGGTGCGTTACAGTGGAAATGGTGTTACAGAGAGTTAGTATAAGCTACTAACCCACGCAGGCTCTTGCGTGATGTAGGAGCGATAGAAATGACTTACGCAGAAGGCAGTGGGCCGCGAAAATCTTCCTCGTATCTATCCCTTATCGCGAGAACCACTTAAACGAGAATTGCTTAGTGACCGTTGCCCTCCTCAACACGGAGCGGCCCACCACACTCACCACAACTGTATTGCTCTGGGTTTCGCACCGTCTCCGACCGACGATACCGGGCAATCCGACCGCCACAGTCCTCGCAGACGAGCCACCACTTGGGTGTAGTGAAGCGTTCGCAGTGTTGCGAAGTATCGAGGTGGTCTGTCCAGCGGGCGAACGTTCGCCCGTGGTTCGCGTCACCGAACTCGTGATATTGCCAGGCGTGGATGAGTTCGTGCCGGACTGTGGAACTGAATTGCTCCCATCCGTGGTTTTCGTAGGCCGTCCAGGTCAGTGCAATCGTGATATCCTCTGTTGTCGGGTCGTACTTCGTATGCCCGCCTGTCGTTGGGCTCGATGTGAGACCTCCCAGTCGATCGTTTCGACCGGCAGCTCTGGGAAGTGCTCGGTGGCGACGTTCCTTGCGTGTTGCTGTGCTCGGTCGAGGAGGGCTGTCGGTGTTTCGGGCGTATCGTCAGTTGGTGCATCCGCGCTTTCGGTGAGCGTTCGCTGGTCGGTGATATCCGAGAACGTTAGTTGGCGTGCCATGGATAAAAAAGACTGAAGCGGTGGTTAGTTCGGCAGTTCTTTTCGTCCCGTTCGCACGCACGGCCAGCACGGGAAGTCACCGAGACCGTCACAGTCACAGTCTGCGGGTTCGACATCGTTGTCGTCATCCGACGGGAATGCGTCGAGCGTTCCCTCTCCGGTTGCGGTTTCGACGGCGGCCATGTGTTTGCAGAAGGCGTTGCAGAGAACGTAGTACGGTAATAAATCGAGTAAATGTATAAAGGTTATTTCGGTCCAAATTCGTTGGCTACTGCCTCAACGTGCTCTGAGATTTCCGTTGAGAGCTGCTCATTAACCATCACCTTGTCATAATCTGCCATGTGTCTGCAGATGATATTTCGAAGACCGACACGCCCACCAGCCGTTCGCGGATCCGCACTCGTTTCATACTGGACAACTTCCTCTCCCTCATAGATGACCGTATAACGGCATGGCTTCGAGACACCTATTGTCATTTCAACGGATAAGGATTCATCCAAATCAATAACGACCACTGTTACCACCGCACCTCATCGCCGACACTAAACTGTCCGGATTCAATTACGGACGCGTTGAGTCCGCCACGATGAACAAGGGCTTCAGAAAGTCCTTTCTCGCCGACGAGTGACTGCATATAACCACATGGTTCACAGAGTTGAATACCCTCGCAGAGAACATCGCCGACAGTGAATGTTTGGCCCACGAGGTGGTTGAGTGGGACATTTCGTGTCGTTACGTTTCGACGATGCGCACCTGACGGGATTTCGATACTTGCCTCCCGTTCAACCGATGCCAGTGCCTCGGCTTCAATGAAAGTAACGTCACTTGCCTCCTTCACCTCTCGATTCGGATCCTCGTCAAGGAAGTTCCAGAGCCCACGTTCCTCGAAGTACCGGTCGCCACGGAGTCCTCGTCCCGCAACTGCTTCCACGTCCGTTCGTGCCTGCATCGGATCACCACTGTCGGGAGCAATGTGAATCCCCTCAACTTGGCCGAGTTTCATACAGTTTCTTCGTGGAAGTGTCTATTGTAGATTTCGAGGACGGTGAAAATGTACATATTGGATGGACGGACGAGCCAGCGCTGCGCCCTGGCTCACTGTCTTCGTCTATTAGTATACCACGCAACGGCCCCAAGGAAGCATACTTCCCTACTTTCAGCCACTAGGACTCAAAAAATGCTATCGAATGATTTGCTGAGTCAGAGGACGTCGTGTTATTGAAACGGTGGTTCGTTCGGCAGTTCCATCCGTCCCGTTCGCACGCATGGCCAGCACGGGAAGTCACCTAGGCCATCGCAACCCTTCGTTGTTTCTCCATAACTCACCCGGTGCACTTATAGATATGAAAAACATATGAATTTGTGTAATGTCACAGGATACACGGCGCGTCGGTGACCGGGGACAAGTCACGATCCCAAAGTGGATTCGAGAGCAAGAAGATATCCACGGGGGAGACGAGGTCATCGTTGAGCGTGAGGACGGCAAAATCGTGATCCGGAAGCCGAATGGCGTTGACCATGAGGAACTCGCGAAAGCATACAAGGACAACGCCGAACAAGCACGAGAAATAAATGAGGAATGGGAAGGGGCATCGAGAGAGGCAAACGGCTACCTATGAGCGTCTCTCGCGGTGATATTGTTCTCGTAAATCTTGATCCCACAAAAGGCTCCGAAATCAAAAAGACTCGTCCAGCAGTTGTTATCCAAAACGATACTGGCAATCAGTATTCGCCTACAACAATCGTTGCCCCGATGACAACGACACTCTCACAATATCCGTTTGTGGTTATTCTTCGTGCAAGCGACGAAGATATCGACAAGGATTCTGCTGTCCAACTCGATCAAATACGGACGGTTGATATTGAAAAGCGTATTGAGCGAACCTTTGGGCAGGTCAGTGACGAAAAAATGGCTGAAATCGATGCGGCGATCAAAGTGAGTCTCGGGTTAGACTGAAATCGTCGCTATTTACCGGGTATCGGCTTTTTCAAGATATGCGGTTCAGGGACAGAATCGGTGGTTAGTTCGACAGTTCTTTTCGTCCCGTTTGCACGCATGGCCAGCACGGGAAGTCACCGAGGCCGTCACAGTCGCAGTCTTCGGGTTCGGCATCGCCTTCGTTCTCCTCCGACGGGAAGGCGTCGAGCGTCCCATCGTCAGTTGCGTTTTCGACGGCGGCCATGTGTTTGCAGTAGGCGTTCCGGTGGACGTGATGCGGGCACGTGCAGGCCATCAGGTCGTCGGTCACGTCATCGATAGAGACGGTGTACTGGTGGTCTGCAGGGTTCTCGTGGCTCTCGTTAGTGACTCCAACGAGTCCGGGGGCATCGACGTCGAAGGAAAATTGTTCCCACTGTGCGCGTTTCTGTGCTGTCTCGTCAGCTTCAAGTTCACTAGGCGATTTCGTTGACATGGTCTTTCCACGTAGGTTTTGGAAGACCAGTGCCGGGTGTTGCAAGCACCCGGCGCGTTTCTACACGCCCGAGGATACCGTTCTTCCCACCATATCCTATGTGGGATGAGGTATTAAAGATTACAGTATCCTACGTAGGATCTAGTATTAAGTAGATGGCTGCAATACTATGGGCTATGACTGAGAACGAGAGTGGGCGCGACGAACAGGGGCGATTTGCGGAGCAGACGAGTGATGAGGATATTCTTCGGGTGATTCGTGAGTCGGAGTTTCCGGCAGTGACCGCTCGGTGGGTTGCAGACACGGTCGAGATGGAACGCCGACCAGTGCATCAGCGGCTCAAGGATTTGCATGAAATGGATGAGTTAGAACGCGGGAAATTGAGTCCGCGGGTGGTTATCTGGTGGATTTCCAGAGAATAGCCACGAGGTTGGAAAACAGATCGTGATCATTACAGCACCGCCAACGGATCACGCAAAATTACGTTTCCTAACGGGAACGGTCGGGTGCTTGCTGGGCGGGTCGAACAAAGCTGTCTAATGGAGCATACACAGATGTTTCGCTCCAAATCGTTGTAGACAATCACCAGCCAAATCTAAAGTGAATACTCTACACAGATATACTAGCATACTAATTAGTGTCACGATGGCCAGTTCATTTTTGTAATTGAGGTGTGATCTAATCATGGAGGCGTACAGTAATGCCTAACCCGAATGATAAATCCCCCCTCAACCATCCCGCAGCAGATCGGCGCTCATTCCTCCAAGCAATGGGAATCACCGCTGGAGTGGGAGCGCTCGGTACGTCAAACGTCATCGCGAGCTCTCAAAACTCACAATCCATGCAATACGAACTTCCGCCCCTCCCGTACGATTACGATGCACTCGAACCGCATATTGATCAACGCATTATGAAGCTCCATCACGATAAGCATCACCAGGGCTACGTCGATGGTGCAAACAAAGCGTTGAAAACGCTTTCTCAGATGAGACAAGCAGGTGATTTCGAGGAAGTCAAAGCAGTCAAACGTGACCTCTCATTCAACCTCTCCGGGCACGTCAACCACTCTGTGTTCTGGGAAAATATGTCACCTAATGGTGGTGGCAAACCAGACGGCGATCTTGCTAGTGCAATCCAATCCGATTTTGGTTCGTTCAACGCCTTCAAAGACGAGTTCGCAGCCGCTGCCGAAAACGTCGAAGGCTCCGGGTGGGGGATGCTCGTATACGATCACCTCGCCGAGAAACTACTCACGATTCAAGCGGAAAATCATAACAATCGTGCTATCCAAGGAGCGACACCATTACTCGTGCTTGACGTCTGGGAGCATGCATACTACCTCCAATATGAGAACGATCGGGGGAGCTACATCGATGCGTTCTGGCAGGTAGTCAATTGGGATGACGTCGCAACACGATATCAACACGCTCACAATGCCGAACTCTTCGATGGGAGTGAGTGTCAATAATAGTTGATTGATCTGACCACCAGTGGTTGCCATCTCACGCAGTTAAGATTGTTTTTATGTCTGCGGGATTCGGTAACCGGGTACTTTAGCGGAGTACGCAAATCAGAATCTCTAGTGGCGACTACCTGCAGAGTTGCTAATATACTTGGGATAGAATGGCTGTCTGCACATCGACAGCTTGAGGTGCTGTAGGAGAACGCTGCGGATTATTTGTACCATGTCTTTCTGGACACTCTTGTTTTCCCCGATAACGTTCGCCAGGTGGTTGTCAACGCGGAAATTAGAGTATTCGTCGTCACCGCCAACTGGGGTGTTTGGTCGTGACGTGACCTCTTATGTAACCACTTCTACCCTGTGCTTCACCGTCGTTCTGCTTGTTGCTTCAACCCTAGTACGGTTCTGCTGTAACCGATATTTGTGGTTGTCATAGTTTCCTCGCAAGGGTGCTTCAACCCTAGTACGGTTCTGCTGTAACATGTACCTGCCGGACGAGCAAGCAGATCGGATTCAGCAGCTTCAACCCTAGTACGGTTCTGCTGTAACCTGGGTCGGTACTGTCTTGCCCGCGTTCGTACAGGACGCTTCAACCCTAGTACGGTTCTGCTGTAACTGTATCCTGCCTCGTGGTTCGGGTAGACGTGTTCTAGCTTCAACCCTAGTACGGTTCTGCTGTAACGCACGCCGACATGGACGCGGTTCTGGCCGAGCAGGTGGCTTCAACCCTAGTACGGTTCTGCTGTAACCTTTATCTCGGCAATGATGTGGACGTATATTCCAAGCTTCAACCCTAGTACGGTTCTGCTGTAACGCGCAAGACACGGAGGACACCGAACGCGGACTTCACGCTTCAACCCTAGTACGGTTCTGCTGTAACGAGCTTCCGGATGTCCCATCCATGTCGAAACATCTCGCTTCAACCCTAGTACGGTTCTGCTGTAACCCGGTAGAGCGCGAGCCCGGCCATAATCCCCAGGATCGCTTCAACCCTAGTACGGTTCTGCTGTAACCTTTATATCCTTCCTCACGGGCCTCACGAGATTCTTGCTTCAACCCTAGTACGGTTCTGCTGTAACGACGCTGTCGAACGGTCTGTGGCAAAAAGCGACGGAGGCTTCAACCCTAGTACGGTTCTGCTGTAACGCTGGGCGTGGCAAGTGTCCTGCGAGGCTACGACATATGCTTCAACCCTAGTACGGTTCTGCTGTAACGACTGTCGACGGGTGTGGCACTCGATTACTACATGGTCGCTTCAACCCTAGTACGGTTCTGCTGTAACGCAGACTATCCAAACGCTAACGACAGAGCTTCAGAGCGCTTCAACCCTAGTACGGTTCTGCTGTAACAACCACAAACACGTTCTCCTCGCCGAACGACTCGTGGCTTCAACCCTAGTACGGTTCTGCTGTAACCATGGGTGATAACTCGATTGAAATCGAGGTAGAATCGCTTCAACCCTAGTACGGTTCTGCTGTAACCATGCCCAATTCGTGGCACTCAGCCTCTCTTCGTACCGTGCACACTTGGGTGTTTCCGTCGACCGCCAGTAACCCCGAAACCCCCCGGGGGTCGACGGAAACGCACAAGGAAATTAGCCAACTCACGTCGAAGCAATTTACAAAATCCAATAGTTACTCTTCCTTGCCCATGTCCGGATGTGTCAGATCGAACGGTTCATCGCTTTAGATCGTATTCTCTCCTTTGAACGGTATGGGTATCCACGAGCCAGTGTCGGAATGGGATTTTTCTACCTGTAGCAAACGACCCACATTCTACCACTAGTAGATCAAAAAGTTATGTTCCCACCGATTATTGACACTGATAGGTCACAAAAATCCCGTACACGTTCGCTTCACCAAAAGACAACGTGTACGGTTATAACCACCTCGGAAGGTGGTTAAGTAGCTGCAGGGATAGCTACTGCTTCCATCGTCTTAGAGGTTTGGCCTGTGACCTACAGAAAAATCTATGAAACGAAACCAAGCAAATCTTGCGAACCAGAAGCAGAAAAATCGAAGTAGTTGCCTAGGAAGCGACTATGAAGAACCACTACTCGGCATCTCAAGTGACCCGACACGGTCATGGTGTCGTTTTGGACACATCAAAGCGGCATATTTCGAAGAACTAGCAATCGACAACCAGCCACGGGGATAGAAATGCTGAATCATAGTTCCCAAACAAAGACACAGATGACTCAAAGACGGAACTTTTTGGTAGACTGTCGAAGTAGTAGAAACCACCCTACCGAACCTGCAAGTTGTTCAGTAGAACTGACTAGGGTTAAAGTTACCTGTAGGAGACCAATAGTAGGGT